>JAUIBM010000041.1 GCA_030428345.1 Alphaproteobacteria bacterium
AGCGGCCGCGACCCTGAAACTGGATGCGCTGCTCGACCGCTTCCCCCGCGCGCTTTCCGGCGGGCAGCGCCAGCGTGTCGCCATCGGGCGCGCGATCGTCGGCAATCCGCAGGTGTTTCTGTTCGATGAGCCGCTTTCCAATCTGGACGCGGAATTGCGGGTGCATATGCGCTCCGAAATCGCCGCGCTGCACAAGCAGCTCGGCGCCACCATGGTCTACGTCACCCATGACCAGATCGAGGCGATGACGCTCGCCGACAAGATCGTGGTGCTGAGAGACGGCCTGATCGAGCAGGTAGGGACGCCGCGCGAACTGTATGAGCGGCCCGGCAATGTCTTCGTCGCCCAATTCATCGGCAGCCCGCGCATGAATGTCGTGCCGTTGGCCGATGTCTGCGGGCCGCTGGCCTCGGCCGTTCCGTCCGGCGCCATGCAACTCGGCATGCGACCGGAAGACATCCGGCTCGTCACGCCGCAGGCGGGTCTTCTGGATGCGAAGGTCGTCAGCGTCGAATATACCGGCGCGTCGTCCATGCTTCACCTGGAACTGGATTCCGGCGATCCCCTGCTTGCAGTGCAAGAGGGGGATGCGCCCGATTTCGGAGACCGGGTCGGCATCGACATCGACCGGTCCAGGCTGCATTTCTTCGACAAGGCCGGCAAGCGGGTCGGCTGAGATCGGCGCGCCGCCGACTTTTCACCGCGCCCGCAAGCCGAGCATCTGCCGCGCTTCCGCGGGGCCGGCGATCTCGCGCCCGGCGGCGCGGGCGCAATACGCCAGGGCCTCGATCAACTGCCCGTTCGACCGGGTCTTCGTCCCGTCCGGCAGGTAGAAGGTGTCCTCGACGCCTGTGCGCAACATGCCGCCAAGTTCGGCCGCCTTGTGGTGGGTCGGCCAGATTTCCTCGCGCCCGATCAGCGTCGACTGCCAGAACGAGCCCGGCAGGATGTAGTCCTGCAGCAACTCCAGCAAGACGGGACTGACCGGCATGCCGGAGGCGACGCCCATGACCAGATTGTATTGCGCCTTCTCGGTCATTCCGTTCTGCACATACATGGCGACGGAGCGCACGATACCGGTGTCGAAGCACTCGAATTCGGGCAGTGTGCCCGCCTTTCTCATCACTTCGATGAAGTCCTGTATCTTGGCGGGCGTATTGTCGAACAGCATGGGCGGCCATGCCCATTCGCCATTGGCGCGGATTTTCAGGTAGTTGAGCGAGCCGGCATTGCAGGCGGCGAATTCGGGCTTGAGAGCCGCGACGACATCGAGCGCGCCCTTGTAGTCCGGGCCGACTGTCCCAGTGGTCGAATTGATGATGATGCCGGGGCAGGCGGAGCGGATCGCATCGACGATTTGCCTGGCGACATTCGGATCCCAACTGGGCAGATGCCCCTTGCCCGGTTCCTGGCGGCGATAGTGAATGTGGATGATCGACGCGCCGGCATCCATAGCCTCGCGCGCCGAGGCGGCGCATTGCTCCGGCGTCACGGGCACCGGGTGCTGCGCCGGATCGGTCAGCACGCCGTTCAGCGCGCAAGTCAGGATCGCCTTTTGCATGCTCATCTCACCTGTCATCCGGTCTGCGTCGTTGCAGACCTGCGAAATCGTGTTCCGGAAGCCGGAGGCGCCTCGCGCGCACCGGCGAAGCACTGGGCATGCGCCATCCAGTTCCGCGCGACCGCTCCTTCGACGTTCAGGCCGGTGTCGGCCAGCGCCCTGGTCTGGGTGACGACCGCGGCGAAATCTACGGCAGGTCCGGCAATTCGCCCGGCGTCGGGATCGCCGAATTCCCAGAGCACGCCGGACGGGGCGGTCAATTCCAGCTTCGGCATTGACTCGGGCACGGGCAGGCCGTGCACTTCATGCGACCAGGCCAAGGTGTTGACGCCGAGCACGACAATGTTCCTCACCCGGTCGCCTTCCTCGCGTTCGATGCCGAGACAGTCGAATATCTCGAAGCCATGCGCCCAGGTCTCCATCTGGCGGGCGGTGATGGAAGAGCGCGCCGACATCGTCGGACCCACCCAGGGCAGGCGGGTCTTCGGGTCCATGGCGGCCCAGCGCGGAGCCATTTCGCGGACGCGCGCAATCCATGCCTCGCGCAGGGCGGCGCCCCGTTCGCCCACCGCGCCGTTCTCGAAGGCGCGCAGGCTGCCGTCCCTGAAGCCTGCCATTGCGCCGTCCAGCACCCGCCTGAATGCAGCCTCTTTCCCGGTCGAGAGATCGGCCATGCCGTTCCAGAAATGCAGATGCACCAGAACGTCGTCGATGCTCCAGTTCTTGAACTGGGTCTGAACGCGAAAATCGGCGTCCTGCAATCGCGAGACCGCAGCGTGAAGCGCTTCGCTCTCGGCCAGGAAATCACCGGCTTCCACCATGCTCGCCGGCCTGCTCAAGCGGGGATCTCCTCTATTGCGACGATCAGCGCGCCGCTGGCGACCCGGTCCCCGGGCGCCACCGCCACTTCGCTCACCATGCCTGCGACCTTCGCCACCAATTGATGCTGCATCTTCATGGCTTCCAGAACCGCAACGATCTGTCCGCTTGCCACGGCGTCTCCCGGCGCGATTTCGATCGAAACGACGATCCCCGGCATGGGGGCGTTCACTCTGGCGCCGGCTTCCCCGTCCATTGCCGCCGCCCATGGCCTGTGGCGCGAGAAATGCCAACTCTGGAACCCGATCTGCAGGTGAACGCCGCCTGCGCTATCCGAAACAAGGAACACGTCGCGCCTGCGACCGTCGACGGTGACGCAGGCATTCGCGCCCTCGACCGCTTCAACCAGAACGAGGTGACGCCAGCCTTCGCCGCTTACCTGCCACCCCTCGCCGTTCACCGCCGTGGCGGCGAGTTGGTGGACCGTGTCGCCTTCCACCAGATCGACGGGAACCGGCAAGCCGCCATCGGAGGCGAAGCCGAGGAGCGTGTCGTCAGGCAGGGTCGAGGCGGCCCGAGCGGCGCGGGATTGACCGTGCAGGATCAAGGCCGCAGCAATCGCGATTGCCTGACTGGCCGGATCTTCCGCGGCAAAGCCCTCCGGCCAATTCTCGCTTATGAATGCCGTAGTGGCCTTGCCGTCGACGAAGGCCGGGCGCTGCAGGATCGCGCCGAGAAATGCGGCGTTGGTCTTGATGCCGAGCAGGGCAGTGTTCTCGAGCGCCGCGGCAAGGCGCTGGCGCGCAATCTCCCGCGTTTCGCCATGGGCGATGATCTTGGCCAGCATGGCGTCGTACCAGGGCGAGATCTCCTTGCCACTGGCGATGCCGGAGTCGATGCGGATGCCCTGACCCGCGGCAGGCGACCAATGCTCGATTCGCCCGGTGACCGGCAGGAAATCACGCGACGGGTCCTCGGCATAGAGCCGCAGCTCGATTGCGTGGCCTGACAAGCGCAAGTCGGCCTGCGAGACCTGCAGCGGCGCGCCCTGTGCGACGGCGATCTGCATCGCCACCAGATCGAGCCCGGTAACCATCTCGGTAACGGGGTGCTCGACCTGAAGGCGGGTGTTCATTTCCAGGAAAAAGAACCCGCCTGCCTCATCCAACAGGAATTCGACCGTGCCGGCGCCGCGATAGTCCACCGCGTTCGCGGCCGCGACCGCCGCCTCGCCCATGCGCTGGCGCAGTTGCGGAGTCATCGCGGGGCAGGGCGATTCCTCCACCACCTTCTGGTGTCGGCGTTGGACCGAGCAATCGCGCTCGCCAAGATGAATGCAGTTTCCGTGGGCGTCGGCGAAAATCTGGATCTCGACATGGCGCGGGCGAAGCACCGCCTTTTCGATGATCATCGCATCCGAGCCGAAGGCGGACAGCGCTTCGCCGCGAGCCCGGGCCAGCGCATCGGGCATGGCCTCCGCGCTGTCGACCAGCCGCATACCGCGTCCGCCGCCGCCGGCCGCCGCCTTCAGCATCACCGGGAACCCGATTCGTCCTGCTTCCGCAAACAGGGTCTCGTCGGATTGGTCGACGCCCTGGTAGCCAGCGACGCAGGGCACGCCGGCCTCGATCATGGCGCGCTTGGCGCCGGCCTTGTCTCCCATCGCCTCGATCGCCTCGGCGGACGGGCCGACAAAGACCAGCCCCTCCGCCGCGACCGCCCGGGCAAAATCGGCGTTCTCGGAGAGAAAGCCGTATCCGGGGTGGATCGCCTGCGCGCCGCAAGTCCGTGCAGCCTCCAGGATCGCCTCCTGGTTCAGATAGCTTTCGCCGGAAGGAGGGGGGCCGATGCGGATCGCATCGTCAGCCAGCTTCACATGCGGCGCGCCGACGTCGGCATCGGAATACACCGCGATGGTGCGAAGGCCGAGCGCGCGCGCGGTGCGGATGATGCGCACTGCGATCTCGCCGCGATTGGCGATCAGGAGCGTATGAAAGGGGGTCAGCATGCGGCAGTGCTCCCTTGGGGCGCCGGCATTGAGGCAATGGGAGGGATTGGCAAGGGCTATATCCTCGCGACGCCGAACGAATTGGGGCGCAGCCTGCGCCGGCGCGCGTCCAGGCAGGTGAGGAGGCAGAAGGCAAGCACCTTGCGGCTGTCGCGCGGGTCGATGACGCCATGGTCGAGAATGCGCCCCGATGTGTGGAAGGGTGAGGATTGGCGATCGAACAGCGCGCGGATCGCGGCTTCCTGCTTGCCCAGGCGCTCCTCGTCCAGTTCTCCGCCCGTGCGCGCGGCGCCGGCCCGGGCGACGGCGGACATGGTGTTGGCCGCCTGCTCGCCTCCCATCACCCCGGATCTCGAATTGGGCCATGCGAACAGGAAATCCGGCTCGAATGCGATGCCGCACATGCCGTAATTGCCCGCGCCGAAGCTGGCTCCGACATAGAGCGTGATCTTGGGCACCCGCGCATTGCTCACCGCCTGGATCATCTTCGAGCCGTGCTTGATCATGCCGGCGCGTTCATACTCGACGCCGACCATGTAGCCCGTGGTGTTGTTGAGGAAGACAAGCGGCGTATCCGCCTGGTCGCACGCCTGGATGAAATGGGTCGCCTTGTTGGCGCCCGCCGGATCGATCGGGCCGTTGTTGGCGAGCAAGCCCACGGTAACGCCGTGTATCGCCGCCTGCAGGCACAGCGTCGCCGGACCGAAGTCAGGCTTGAACTCCTCGAAGGTCGAACCGTCGACAAGCCGGGCCACAATTTCGCGCGCGTCGTAGGGCGTCCGGGTGTCGGCGGGGGCAATGCCGGCCAGATCTTCGGCCGAGAGGGTGGGCTGCGGCCAGTTTCGGGGCCCCTGCAGAGCGATGTCCTTGTTCCAGTCGAGGCGGGCGACAACCTGGCGGGCAAGCTCGATCGCGTGCGCGTCGTTTTCCGCCAGGTATTCCACCAGTCCCGAGACGCTTGCGTGCATCTCCGCGCCGCCAAGCGCCTTGTCGGACGATTTTTCCCCCGTTGCGGCAAAGACAAGCGCCGCGCCGGCAAGCGCGGCCATGCCATTGGTCTTCACCGCGATCACATAGTCCGAAAGGCCGGGCATATAGGCGCCGCCGGCAGTCGATGGGCCGTGCAGGACGGCGATGGTCGGCAGCCCGGCCGCGGAAAGACGCGCCAGATTCCTGAACACCGCGCCGCCGCGCGCCCAGTCCTCGACACGGTAGTTCATCAGGTTCGCGCCGGCGCTTTCCACCAGATGCAGGAAGGGCAGTTTCTGGCGCAAGGCCATTTCCTGCATCGAGAGCATCGCTTCGAGTGCGAACGGGCTCAGCGCGCCGGCATTGATGCCGCTATCGTCGACCACGATCATGCAGCGCACGCCGGAGACAAAGCCGATCCCGCCAATGAAGGTGGAGCCGGGAATCGACGCGGCTGGATCGCTGGTATCCGCGCCATAGCCGGCAAGGCTGTGCAGGCGCAGGAAGGGCATGCCGGGATCCAGCAGCCGAGCCAGCCGCTCACGCGGTACGATCTGGCCGCGCGCCTCGAAGCGGTCACGCCGCCTTTCGGAGGCCGCTGCCGCTCGCGCCTCCAGCGCCCGCAATTCGGCGATGGATTCCAGCATCGCGGCGCGATTGGCCTCGAACGCCGGAGCACCGGCTCCCGGGTGCGAACTCGTCCACATGCCTTGCTCCTCCGTCCCACAAGGGCGCCCGCCACACGGTCCCCGCCCCAAGGCCGCCCCCCAAGACCGCCTCCCAAGACCGTCGCGTTCGGGGCCGATCTTGCATGGAACCATAGGGGGCGCCCGGAAATGGCGCAAGCTTCCGCCCGCGCCGCAACCATTCGCCTTTACCGTTTAGATTCAGATAGATCGTTTGGAACGGAACGGTATGCCGCGAACGCCATGTGTGGCATGAATCGGGAGGGGAGCCCTGAAAGGCAAATTCGCGGGAAAGCATCGGACATGCGGATTCATTCAAGCGCCATCCACTATTTCGACGCCGTGCGGCGGGCGCGTTCGATCCGCGAAGCGGCGCGCCGCCTGAATGTCGCCTCTTCTGCCGTCAACCGCCAGATATTGAAGCTGGAGGATCTCGTCGGCACTCCGTTGTTCGACCGGTCCGCTTCCGGCGTGACCCTGACGGCGGCGGGCGAGATATTGGCGCATCACGTCATCGTGGTGCTGCAGGACCTGGATCGCGCGAAAGCCGAGATCGACGCCCTGAAGGGCGCACGCATCGGTCATCTGACCATCGGAGCGGTGGACGGGGTCTGCACCTCGCTGCTGCCGAGCGTGCTCGTGGAACTGACAAAGCGCGCGCCGCGCATCACCGTGGTGGTGGACTCGATGGGGTCGGCCGCCATCCCGGACAAGGTGCAGAACGGGCTTGCCGATATCGGCATCGCCTTCAACCTGCCGCGATCGCCGGAACTGCGCCAGATCTTCGTGGCCAAGTTCAAGCTCGGCGCGATCATGGCGCCCGATCATCCGCTGGCAGGCCGGGCTTCGGTTTCGTTTGGCGATTGCGCTGATTATCCAATGGTATACGCCAGCAATGATCTGTCGATCGCGCAATTGCTGGAGCCGCTGATCACCTCCTCCAAGCGCACGATCGATCCGATGATGCGCACCAATTCGATTGACCTGATGCGACAGCTCGCCATGCAGGGCACCACGATCGGATTCCAGACACTGGTCGGCCTCGAACGCCCGATCGCGCTCGGCGAACTGGTGCATGTGCCGCTGGACTCCAAGGGGCCGGTATGGAGCGAACTCGGAGTGTATGTGCGCGCGGGGCGGTCCATGCCCGCCGCCATCGATCTGTTCCTCAAGATACTGGTCGAGGAAATCCAGATGATCGAAGGAGCCGGCTGAATTCGGTCGGTGCGCGCCGATCGGGGGGCATCCTGCGCCGAAGCCGGGTGCTGTTGTTTCGGCATCACCATGAGCGACATTCTGTGCTTTTGAGAGCGCCTGATACCTCATAACGTCAGATCACGTTGTTCTGGAGGTTGTGATGACTGCGGCGCTGAAGGCACAAGAGGTTGATACAGCGACATTGCCGATCATCGATGTCGGTGGGTTGTCTTCGGCCAATGCGGATGACCGCGCGGCGGTGGGCCGCGCCTTGCGGGCAAGCTGTCTCGACAAGGGGTTCTTCTACTGCACCGGACATGGAATTGCGCAGGGCCTCATCGATGCCGCCTTCGCGGAAGTGCGCACATTCTTCGCGCAGCCGGTGGAGGCGAAGATGCGGGTCGAGAAATCGGCTTCGCGGTGCAATCGCGGCTACGAGGTGCTGGGCGGGCAGACGCTGGAAGCCGGTGCGCCGCCCGATCGCAAGGAAGGCTATTATATCGGCCTGGAACTGGACGAGAGCGACCCGCGAGTGATGGCTGGCCGCTTCAATCGTGGTCCCAATCTGTGGCCGGAAGGCCAGGTCGGCTTTCGCCCGACGATGAAGGCCTATTTCGCGGCATTGCAGGATCTCGGCGAGCGCCTGATGCAGGGTATCGCGCTGTCGCTCGATTTGCCGATGGATCACTTCCGGCCGTTCTGCAAGGACCCGCTGGCGACGCTTCGGCTGCTGCACTACCCGCCGCAGCGCCCGGACGCGGCCGATGGCGAGAAGGGCGCCGGCGCGCATACCGATTTCGGCGGGCTGACCATCCTGCTGCAGGACGATGTCGGCGGTCTGCAGGTCTTCGACAATGAACGGCAGGTCTGGATACACGCCAACCCGGTGCCGGGCGCCTTCGTGGTCAACCTGGGCGACATGATCGCGCGATGGACCAATGACATGTACCGCTCGACACTGCACCGCGTGGTCAATGCGTCCGGCCGCGAGCGCTATTCCATACCCTTCTTCTATGTTGGAAATCCCGACTACGAGGTGCGCTGCATCGAGACCTGCCTGAAGCCGGGAGAGGCGCCGAAATATCCGCCGATAACGGTCGAGGAGCATCTCCAGTCGATGTACAAGAAGACCTACGCCACGTGAGCGGCGCTCTGGCTTCGACAACGGCCGGATCGAGAACGGCCGACACCGTGATGCTGATCCATGGCGCGTGGCAGGGGAGTTGGGCCTGGAGCGGCCTGATTCCGTTCCTGCGCGATGCCGGCCTCGCCTGCCTGGCGATCGACCTGCCCGGGAACGGGCATTCGCGGGAAGCCCGTTCCGAGATCACCCTGCAGAGCTATCTGGACTATATCGGCAGGCTATTGGCCGAGTTGCCGGGCAAGGTCTCGCTCGTGGCGCATTCGGGCGGCGGCATCGTTGCGAGTGCGGTCGCCGAAGCCTTTCGCGAGCGTGTGTCGCGCATCGCCTATGTCGCCGGAATGATGCTGCCGAGCGGCGTGTCGTTCGCTTCGGTGCAAAGAAGCCTGGCGGACAGCGAGTCTGTGACGCTCGGAATCACCGGCGAACTGGAGTGGTCTAAGGACCGGCGGTACAGCACCGTGCCGCGCGCCGCCGCCAAGGCGATCCTCTTCAGCGATTGCCTGCCGGAGCAGGCCAGCTTTGCCGCGGAACGCCTGACGCCGCAGCCCGAGGGCGGGCGGGCGATCGTGGCGGTAACGACGCCCGAGCGTTTCGGCACGGTCCCAAGGCTCTATGTCGAGGCGACGAAGGATATGTCGATCGACATCGTGTTGCAGCGGCGCATGCAGGAACTGGTTCCCGGCGCGGCTGTCGTCTCCTTGCCGACAGGGCATACGCCGCAACTGAGCGCGCCCGATCTTCTCGCCAATTCCCTGATCCCCTTCCTGCTGGGGGAGAGCGCAAGCAGCCCGGCGGAAGGGCTCGGCCGGGGTGAAACCGAAACCATGCAATCAACGACCGGAGTGGAACAATGAAACTACCCATGCTTGGAAAGATACTGATTTCGGCAACCGCCATCGCCCTCAGCGCCGGTGTCGCGCGGGCTGCCGACGCCGTCACCTTCATGATCGACTGGCTGCCGGCGGGCGACAAGGCGGCCGTCTATTACGGCGTGCAGAAGGGCTTTTTCGCCGACGCCGATCTCGACGTGAAGATCGCGGTCGGGCGCGGCTCGTCCGATGTCGTGACCAAGCTCTCGACGGGCGCGGCCGATGTCGGCACCGGCGGCCTTGCGGCATTGCTGCAGGCGGTCGCGGCGGAAGGCGCGCCGGCGAAGGCGCTGATGCCCATCTATACGAAGCAGCCCGACGCGATCTTCACCACCACCGATTCCGGTATCGAGACGCTCAAGGACGTCGCCGGCAAGAAGCTCGCCACCGCGACCTTCTCATCCTCCAACGTGTCCTGGCCGCTGGTCCTGCAGGCGAACGACATCGACCCGGCAAGCGTGGAAGTGCTGAAGGTCGATCCGGGCGCATTGGCTCCGATGCTGGCCACCGGGCAGGTGGACGGCACCATCAACTGGCTTACCGTTGCACCGGCCTATCAGGCTCCCCTCAAGGAAGTCGGCAAGACGTTCAAGGCGATCGCATGGTCGGATTACGGCTTTGAGGGCTATGGCCTGTCGCTGTTCACCTCCGACAAGATGATCGCGGAGCGCCCCGAAGTGCTCAAGCGCCTGGTCGCGGCCTATCAGAAGGCGACAATGGCCGCGATTGAAGACCCGGCCGGCGCGGCGGAGGCCGTGAAGGCGATGGTTCCTGAAGTCGACGTCAAGGTTGCGCAGGAACAATGGGAAGCATCCATCCCGCTGATGGTCAACGATATCACCAAGGCCGATGGCATGGGCGTATTCACGCCGGATCGCCTCAAGGCCTCGTGGGGTTGGGTCGCCAAGGCGCAGGGCTATGCGATGGACAAGCTCGACCCGTCAACCGCCGTCGCAACCGGCTACTGACAGCTATGGCGCATGCCGGGCGCAATCGCGCGTTCGGCATGCTTCGCCCGCGTCCGCGCGCCATCCCCGGCTTGCGCCATCAGAAGGAACGGCATGGAAACTCCCGCAGCAATCTCCTTCGAGGCGGTCGAACAGGTCTTCAAGGGCAATGACGGTTCGCCGATCCATGCCCTTGCAAACCTGTCCTTCTCCATCAGGCGTCATGAATTCGTTTCCGTGCTCGGCCCGTCCGGATGCGGAAAATCGACGCTCTTGCGGCTGGTTGCCGGACTGATCCGCCCGACCAGCGGAAGGGTCTCGATCTTCGGGACCCAGGTGAAGGAGCCGGGCGACGAAATCGGCATCGTGTTCCAGAAGCCGACGCTTCTGCCGTGGTATTCGGTGGTCGAGAATGTCACCTTCCCGATGCGCCACAAATATGGCCGCGTGGAAGCCAAGGACGTGAAACGGGCGCTTGAATTGCTGGACCTCGTCGGGCTCGCCGATTTTGCCGACAAGCGGATCGATGAATTGTCGGGCGGCATGCAGCAGCGGGTCGGCATCGCGCGCGCGTTGCTGCTCGATCCCGACGTGCTGCTGATGGACGAGCCGTTTTCGGCGCTAGATGCGCTGACCCGCGACGAAATGAGCTTCGAACTGCTGCGCATCTGGCGCGACCGGCCCAAGACGGTGCTGT
>JAUIBM010000042.1 GCA_030428345.1 Alphaproteobacteria bacterium
GCGGGTTCCTGTTCCCGATGATTATCCAGGGCCTGCTGGACAATTTCGCGTGGCGCGAAGGCTTGCGCCTGCTGGGCCTGGTCGTGGCGGTCTGGACCATTCCGGCGGCCATTCTGGTGGTCGATCGCCCCCAGGACCGCGGCCTGCATCCGGACGGCGCGTCTGAACAGTCCGAGCAATCGCGCAATGAAATGAACCGGGCCCCGATCACTGCGCGTTCGATCCTGACCGATCCTGCGTTCTGGCTGATCGCGGCGACTGTCGCGATCGTCACTTCGGGCATGAAGGGGATGATTACCAACCTCGCGCCGATGGCGATCGACAACGGAGTCGATGTCAGCAACGCGGCCTACCTGATCTCGATCTACGCCGCCTGCGGTTTCGTTGCGAAGCTCAATTTCGCCGCCCTGGCCGACAAGCTCGGTCTGTCGCAGCAGGCGTTGTTCGACGTGGTCTCGACCTCTTCCGGCTCATGCTGGTCGGTCAACACCTATTGCCCGGTACCCGGGGTCGGCCCGCAATCGCCCGCCGACAATGACTACAAGCCTGGCTTTGCCGCAGCGCTGATGCTCAAGGATCTTTCGTTGTCCCAGCAGGCTGCCGGCGAGGCCGGCCAGGCAACGCCGATGGGCGCGCACGCGGCGCAGATCTACCAGGCGTTTGTCGACGCCGGCCATGCGGGAACCGATTTTTCCGGCGTGATCAAGTTCCTCGACCAGACCGGGAGCAAATGACATGAGCGATGTCGTCCTGAGCGAGAAGCGCGGCCGCGTCGGCCTCGTCACCGTCAACCGGCCCGAGGCGCTCAACGCCGTCAACACCGACGTGATGAAGGGACTGGTCGCCGCTGTAGGCGCATTCGATGCCGACGCCGATATCGGCTGCATCGTCATCACCGGCGCGGGCGAGAAGAGCTTCGTCGCCGGGGCCGACATCAAGGAGATGGCCGACAAATCCTACATGGACATGTTCATGGCGGACGCCCAGTCCATGTGGGAGGTGTTTGCCGCGACCCGCACCCCGATGATCGCGGCCGTCAACGGCTTCGCGCTGGGCGGCGGCTGCGAGATCGCCATGATGTGCGATTTCATCATCGCCTCCGAGGCGGCGCGGTTCGGCCAACCGGAGATCAAGCTCGGCGTCATTCCCGGATGGGGCGGCACGCAGCGCCTGACGCGCGCCGTCGGCAAGGCGAAGGCGATGGATATGATTCTCACCGGGCGGATGATGGATGCGAAGGAAGCCGAGAGCTGCGGTCTGGTGGCGCGCATCGTCGCTGCCGACAAGCTGATGGAGGAAGCACTCGGCGCGGCGGAGACGATAGCCGGCTATTCCAAGCCTTCGACCATGATCGCCAAGGAATCGGTCAACCGCGCCTTTGAAACCACGCTTTCCGAAGGGGTTCGCTTCGAGCGGCGGGTGTTCTATTCACTGTTCGCGACCGAGGACCAGAAGGAAGGCATGGCCGCCTTTGCCGGCAAGCGAAAGGCCGAATTCAAACATCGCTGACGCCGCGACCGCTCGCGAAAGGCCAGTGTCTTGCAATCGCATATTTCCTGATATGCTTGCAGGACAGCCGTCGCGGACGCGGCAAACACCAACAATGACGGGCTGAACGGCATGCATGAAATTATCGAGGAACTCGACCGGCGGCGCAGCGAGGCGCGGCTTGGCGGCGGCGAACACCGCATCGCGGCTCAGCACGCCAAGGGCAAACTGACGGCGCGTGAGCGCATCGAACTGCTTCTCGACGAGAATTCGTTCGAGGAGTGGGACATGTTCGTCACCCACCGCTGCACCGATTTCGGCATGGCGGACACCAAGATGGCGGGCGACGGCGTCGTCACCGGCTGGGGCACGATCAACGGCCGGCAGGTCTATGTCTTCAGCCAGGACTTTACCGTCTTTGGCGGCTCGCTTTCGGAGACGCATGCCAAGAAGATCTGCAAGGTCATGGACATGGCCATGCGCAATGGCGCGCCGGTGATCGGGCTCAACGATTCCGGCGGCGCGCGCATCCAGGAAGGCGTCGCCTCGCTGGGCGGCTATGCCGACGTCTTCCAGATGAACACGCTGGCATCGGGCGTGGTGCCGCAGATTTCCATGATCATGGGCCCCTGCGCCGGCGGCGCGGTCTATTCGCCCGCCATGACCGACTTCATCTTCATGGTGCGCGACACCTCCTACATGTTCGTCACCGGCCCGGATGTGGTGAAGACCGTAACCAACGAGGTAGTTACCGCAGAGGAACTGGGCGGCGCGCGCACCCACACCACCAAGTCCTCGGTCGCCGATGGCGCCTTCGACAACGATGTCGAGGCGATCACCTCGCTTCGCCGCTTCTTCGACTTCCTGCCGCTCAACAATCGCGAAAAGCCGCCGGTGCGTCCGTTCTTCGATTCGGTCGACCGCCTCGACTATTCGCTCGACACACTGATCCCGGACAATCCGAACAAGCCCTATGACATGACCGAGCTGATCGTGAAGCTCGCCGACGAGGGCGATTTCTTCGAGCTTCAGGCAGATTTCGCCAAGAACATCGTCACCGGCTTCATCCGCATCGAGGGATCGACCGTCGGCGTCGTCGCCAACCAGCCGATGGTGCTGGCCGGGTGCCTCGACATCCAGTCATCGCGCAAGGCTGCGCGTTTCGTGCGCTTCTGCGATTGCTTCAACATCCCGATCCTGACGCTGGTCGACGTTCCCGGATTCCTGCCCGGCACGAGCCAGGAATTCGGCGGCGTGATCAAGCACGGCGCCAAGCTGCTGTTTGCCTATGGCGAGGCGACGGTGCCCAAGGTGACGCTGATCACCCGCAAGGCCTATGGCGGCGCCTATGACGTGATGGCCTCGAAGCATCTGCGCGGCGACGTCAACTATGCCTGGCCGACGGCGGAAATCGCGGTGATGGGCGCCAAGGGCGCGGTCGAGATCCTCTATCGCTCCGAGCTTGCCGACAAGGAAAAGATTGCCGCGCGCACGAGGGAATATGAGAGCCGCTTCGCCAATCCCTTCGTGGCGGCGGAAAAGGGCTTTATCGACGATGTGATCACACCGCACTCGACCCGCAAGCGCCTAGCCCGCGCCTTCGCCTCGCTGCGCAACAAGGATTTGCAGAACCCCTGGAAGAAACACGACAACATTCCGTTGTGAGCGTTCGGGAGCGCGAATGAGCGGCGAGCCGAAAGAGGAAGTTGGAAGAGGTGGTCGGATTGGCCGATGATCGGCAGCGGGAAGACCGCGCGAACAGGATAGCACCTCGCGCGCCGGGAAGGCGGCGGGCGGCGCATGGTGATCGACAGGTTCGGCTTGTCGGGGATCGGCGCGCCGCAGCATTTTCAGGCGATCGCATCCATCGCGCCGGCCTTCTTGCTCGCGCCCCGGGTCGCACCGGAGCAAGCGCACGGAAGCGGGTTGCCTTGATGGCTTCGACCCTGCTGGTCGGCCTTGCCTTCGCCGGAGCGGCGCAGTCGACATGTCGTGTAACGCTGCCATTCGCCGACTGGCAGGTGACGCACATCAATTTCGTTGCGGAATATCGTTGCCGGTCGGAGCGTTGCGGCGGCGAGGACTACCTTCTCAGGTTCGACGACTCGATGCTCATGCCCGGAGGCCCTTCCTTCCAGTCGCTGGCAAAAGGCCGCAGGGGTTCGCTGAAATTCGACGGCATGTATGGGGAAAGAATCGAGGATTCCCACGGCCGGCGGCACCATATCAATGAGTCCTATTTCGGCGACAGGCGCACGCTCGGGTTCTATTCCGAAGGCATGTCGAAGAAACGTGTGCGTGAGAACTTCAAACTGCTCAAATCAAGCGCGAAGTGTTGGTGACCGACATGTCAGCCTATCCGCTCCACAAGGAAGCCACCCCCGCCGAACTGCGCCGCGACCACTGGCAGATGCTGGGCTTCCTCGTCATGAACGCGGCGATGGGCATCCTTGCCGGCATCGGCGTATCCGCGGCGCTGATCTGGCTCGATGTCGGCGGGCTGGGTGAGCGCATCGCGCATGCGGCCAATCCCTTCCTGCCCGTCCTGCTGATCACCGCGCCGCTGGCGCTGACCTTCGGCGCTGCGGCAACGGCTTCAGCCGTCATGATGATGCCTTACAAGAAGAAATTCGGGCGCTGACTCGCCCTCCCCGACACCTCCCGAAAGGAAACGACATGACCGACGAAAACAAGTTCCCGCCGGAGAACAACCTTCCCGCCGGCTATGTGCCGCCCAAGGTCTGGACCTGGGACAAGGCGAGCGGCGGTCAGTTCGCCAACATCAACCGGCCGATCGCCGGGCCAACGCATGACAAGGAACTGCCGGTCGGCAAGCATCCGCTGCAGCTCTATTCGCTGGCCACGCCCAATGGCGTGAAGGTGACGATCATGCTGGAGGAACTGCTCGCCGCCGGCCATTCGGGCGCGGAATACGACGCCTGGCTGATCAATATCGGCAAGGGCGAGCAATTCGGCTCCGGCTTCGTCGCCATCAACCCCAATTCCAAGATCCCCGCCATGATGGACCATGCGCCGGCCGATGGCGGCGCGCCGGTGCGCCTGTTCGAGAGCGGCTCGATCCTCGTCTATCTGGCGGAGAAATTCGGCGCCTTCCTGCCGGCCGAGCCGCGCGCCCGCGCCGAGACCATGAACTGGCTGATGTGGCAGATGGGCGCGACGCCGTTCCTGGGCGGCGGCTTCGGCCATTTCTTCGCCTATGCGCCGATGAAGATCGAATACGCCATCGACCGCTACGCCATGGAGGTGAAGCGCCAGCTCGACGTGCTGGACAGGCAGTTGGCCGACCATGAATTCATCGCGGGCGATCAATATTCGATCGCCGACATGGCGATCTGGCCCTGGTACGGCCGCCTTGCGACCGGCGGCGCCTATGGCGATTCGGCAACCTTCCTTGAGACCCACAAATACGAGAACGTCCTGCGCTGGACGAAGACGATCGGCGAACGCCCCGGCGCCAAACGCGGCTCGCTGGTCAACCGCAACGAGGGCAAGGGCGTGATCGCAGAGCGCCATGACGCCTCGGATTTCGAGACGAAGGCGCAGGACAAGGCCTGACGCCCTTACCGCAATCTACCCGACGTCCAGCAATTCCCGGAAGAAAGACCGCATCGATGCCCCTGTTCAACAAGATCCTCATCGCCAATCGTGGCGAAATCGCCTGCCGGGTCATCAGATCGGCCAGAAAGCTCGGCATCGCCACGGTCGCCGTCTATTCGGACGCCGACCGCGACGCGCTGCATGTCAAGCTGGCGGACGAGGCGATCCATATCGGCCCCTCGCCCGCCGCGCAGTCCTATATCGTCATCGACAAGATCATCGATGCGGTGAAACAGAGCGGCGCGCAGGCGGTGCATCCGGGCTACGGGTTCCTGTCGGAGCGGGCCGAATTCGCCGAGGCGCTGGAGAAGATCGGCGTCGCCTTCATCGGCCCGCCGGTCGGCGCGATCCAGGCCATGGGCGACAAGATCACCTCCAAGAAGCTGGCCGCCGAGGCCGGCGTCTCCACCGTGCCGGGCCATATGGGCCTCATCGCCGACGCGGACGAAGCGGCGAAAATCTCCGCCGAGATCGGCTATCCGGTGATGATCAAGGCCTCGGCCGGCGGCGGCGGCAAGGGCATGCGCATCGCCTGGAACGACGCGGAGGCGCGCGAGGGCTTCCAGTCCTCGAAGAACGAGGCCAAATCCTCCTTTGGCGACGACCGCATCTTCATCGAGAAATTCGTCACCCAGCCGCGCCATATCGAGATCCAGGTGCTCGGCGACAAGCATGGCAATGTGCTCTATCTGGGCGAGCGCGAATGCTCCATCCAGCGCCGCAACCAGAAGGTCATCGAGGAAGCGCCCTCCCCCTTCCTCGACGCCGCGACGCGCAAGGCGATGGGTGAACAGGCCGTCGCGCTGGCCAAGGCGGTGGATTATTGCTCGGCCGGCACGGTGGAATTCATCGTCGACGGGGCGCGCAATTTCTACTTCCTGGAAATGAACACCCGCCTGCAGGTCGAGCATCCGGTCACCGAGCTCATCACCGGCATCGACCTTGTCGAGCAGATGATCCGCGTCGCGGCCGGCGAGAAGCTGGAGATGACGCAGGACGACATCACGCTCAATGGCTGGGCCATTGAAAGCCGGCTCTATGCGGAAGACCCCTATCGCAATTTCCTGCCCTCCATCGGCCGCCTGACGCGCTACCGCCCGCCCGAGCAGGGCGAACAGGCCGACGGCACGATCGTGCGCAACGACACCGGCGTGTTCGAGGGCGGCGAGATCTCCATGTTCTACGACCCGATGATCGCCAAGCTCTGCACCTGGGCCCCGGACCGCGAAAAGGCCGTCGCCGCGATGAGCGAGGCGCTCGACGCCTTCGAGGTCGAGGGCATCGGCCACAACCTGCCCTTCCTTTCCGCCGTCATGGAGCATTCGCGCTTCAGGAAGGGCCGGCTCACCACCGCCTTCATCGCCGAGGAATGGCCGGACGGCTTTTCGGGCGTCACCCTGGCGCAGAAGACCTGCCAGGCGCTGGCCTCCATCGCCGCCTCCTGCCATTTCATCTCGGAAATGCGCGCCACGCGGATTTCAGGCGTCATGGAAAATCACCGCCGCCACATCGGCAAGGATTGGGTGGTCGCCATTGCCGGCCATGAATTCCCGCTGGCCATGATGCGCGACGGCGAGAACTTCCAGATCACCCATGTCGGCGCGAAGCCCGTGGTGGTGGATGTCGGCGGCTGGCGGCCGGGACAGACGCTGCTGCGCGCCCGCATCGGCCGCCAATCCTTCACCGCGCGCATCGACGCACGGCCCAATGGCTGGCGGCTGCGCTATCGCGGCGCCGATCTGCGCGTCTTCGTCCACTCCCCGCGCGAGGCGGAACTGGCCAGGCTGATGCCGGAGAAGGTCGCGCCGGACACCTCCCGCCTGCTGCTGTGCCCGATGCCGGGGCTGGTCGTCTCCATCGCCGTCGCCGAGGGCGAAGAGGTTCAGGAAGGCCAGACGCTGGCGACGGTCGAGGCGATGAAAATGGAAAACATCCTGCGCGCCGAGAAGAAGGCGAAAGTGAAGAGGATCAACGCCAAGCCCGGCGACAGCCTGGCGGTGGACGAGGTGATCCTGGAGTTCGAGTGAGGATCATGCCTCGCTCTCCGGCTCTTCGATGAGGCCCGCCTCTCGCAGGATGGTAATGACCTCGCCCAGCATGTCCTGATCCGGCTCGGTCCGCGCCGCCTCGCAGGCCTCGATGTAATCCCGGCTGATCCCCATCGCCAAATCGGCAAAAGCGGGCGGGTGGCGCGCAAGCATGGGCAGGAGTGTGGTGAGTGCTTCGCGTTGCGCCTCAGCCGATTCGGCGGCTCGCCCTAGAACCAGCAGCACATCCCCCTGAACGCTGATCGATGTCGCAAGATCGTGAGCGAAAACGTCGGGCCGCGTTCGCGCCAACTCACGCCGGATGTCCACCGCCTCCTGCGTCGCCGCCAGCGCATCCTCGCGCCGCCCGAGATCGGAGAGCCTGATGCCGAGATTGTTCAGGCTCATCGCCAGATCGGGCAGGAAGGCGTCGGGACGCGTTCGCGACAGGTCACGATAAATGTCCACCGCCTCCTGCGTCGCCGACAGCGCATCCTCCCGCCGCCCGAGACCGGAGAGCCTGGCGCCAAGATTGTTGAGGTGACCGGCACGCAATTCCAGATCGCCCTGCGAACCCGTCAGAGCCTGGGCGGTCAGGACTTCAGCCAGTTCCCTCAGAACAATCGTATGAGAAGGGAGGCTGAAAACATGTTCCGTTGCGAGGACAGGGTCGGGGGTTCGCACCAGCCATTCCGCCGCCATTCTGCCGATCGGATCTCCCGATTCGATCGCCACCTGCATGACCAAGGGCAGGACGCGGGCCGGGTTTGCCCTCAAGGCGGCTTCGATCTGACGCGCGCCTTTCCCTGGCCATTGCTGCGCCATCCAGTTGTAACGGGTCAGCCCAGAAAGCACCTGTGCGTCGGTGAGGCCTCCCATACCCGGATCGGCAAACAGCCTCTCCCGGTCGATCTCCACAGTCATTCGCCGTCTCATTGGCCGTCATCCGCCATCGTCATGGCATATATTCCTAGAAGGTCCGGCGTAATGCCGTTGACCGCCCCCGGTCCCGGATAGACGCGCCTGAGAGTCTCAACCAGCAGATGCAGTTGCGCCTCGTTCTGGTCCGAGAACAGCCGCGCGCCGCGCAGCACATTGATCGCTTCCTGCCGCGTCGTGATCGCCTGATTGAGCGACGCGGTTGTGATCATGACGGCCGCCGCCATCAGCGCGTCATCGCTCTGCAACTCAGGCGCAACTCTGACGTCCTGCGCCACATGGAGCCAGTGGCGCTGCTCCCGCTCCAGCATGAATTGCAGGACCTCGTCGCGGGTGGGCGCCCGATTGAGGCGTTGCTCGAATTCCTCCGGCGCCTTCGCTGCCAGATAGGCCAGTATGTGAACCAGTCCGATATCCGGCGCACTGTTCCTGCCCGGCGCACTCGGCCCCAATTGCTCGAAGGACAGGGCCGGCGGCGCATGTTCCTTCTCGAGATAGCGGGAAAAGTCACGAAACGCGGCGTCGAATACCTGCCGCACATCGGCCTTTTCGGTCGCAGGTTTCAGGGAACATTCCTCCAACCGCTTTCGTCCGGTCTGCTGAAGCGTCGGGTCACGCCGGAACAGTTCGTCCCATAGATCGGAGGGCTTGCGTGAGACGAGGACAATTCGGGTGAACCGGCCTTCCTTAGGGCGTGCGCGGTTCAACGACGCCAACAGCAGCGCGGTCGCGATCTCACTTTCGCGTTCGGCATAATCGAGGACGAGGAAGAGATCGCGATTGCATTTCTCTATCGCCTCGACCCAGGCTTCGCGATGCTTCGCGGCAGCCGAAACGTCGATGGCTCCCGCGATCCAGTCGCGATTGGAGGCGCGTTCGATGAAGTGATCGCACAGTTCCACCATGAGCCGCGACTTGCCGCGGCCGGTGTCGCCATGAACCAGCCTCCAGGCGAACCGGTCCGGTGTTTCGGCCCAATCGACGAAATCCTTGAGCTCTTCTTCGCGGAAGCCGAACTCGACGATGCGGTATTCCGGCCGCAGCAATCCCGCTTCCCGCACCCAGGGGTCGGGCACCTTGCGCGGATCGGGTGCGATGTAGCGCTTGACGGTGTCGATGATCTTGTAGGGCTCGGCCAGCGCATGAAACGCCGCCCCGAGGCCGCAATAGTCGGCGGCGGATCCGAACAGCTTTTCCAGTTTCGAGGTCATCGACGCTCCGCTATTCAAGCTCTCGTTGAAAACGCCGAAAGCGGCACAACCATGCCAGCACCACCCGCTCGCCGCAATCCGGTTGTGCGCGGCGGCCGGTTCCGCGCCAATACAATGTCGCATATACAGGCTGCGCGGCCGCGACTATGACAAAGGTGCGGCGAGGAGACCCGACCATGACCCACCCCACCGTTGAAGACTGGCGCAAGCTTGCCGAGAAGGACCTCAAGGCCGATCCCGACACCTTGGTCTGGAAGACGCCGGAGGGCATCGACGTCAAGCCGCTCTATACCCAGGCCGATCTGGAAGGCATGGAGCACCTCGATTCCCTGCCCGGCTTCGACCCGTTCGTGCGCGGGCCGCGCGCCACCATGTATGCCGGCCGGCCATGGACCATCCGCCAATATGCCGGCTTCTCCACGGCGGAAGAATCCAACGCCTTCTACCGCAAGGCGCTCGCCGCCGGGCAGAAGGGCCTTTCGGTCGCCTTCGACCTCGCCACCCATCGCGGCTATGATAGCGACCATCCGCGCGTCGTCGGCGATGTCGGCAAGGCCGGCGTCGCCATCGATTCCGTCGAGGACATGAAGATCCTGTTCGACGGCATCCCGCTGGAGGAAATGTCGGTCTCCATGACCATGAACGGCGCGGTCATTCCCGTGCTCGCCTCCTTCATCGTCGCCGGCGAGGAACAGGGCGTCGACCGCGCCCAATTGTCCGGCACCATCCAGAACGACATCCTCAAGGAGTTCATGGTCCGCAACACCTATATCTATCCGCCCGAGCCCTCGATGCGGATCGTCGCCGACATCATCGAATACACGGCGAAGGAAATGCCGCGCTTCAACTCGATCTCGATTTCCGGCTATCACATGCAGGAGGCGGGGGCGACGCTCGTGCAGGAACTGGCCTTTACCCTGGCCGACGGGCGCGAATATGTGCGCGCCGCCATCGCCAAGGGCATGGATGTCGACGCCTTCGCCGGCCGGCTCTCCTTCTTCTTCTGCATCGGCATGAATTTCTTCATGGAGGCGGCCAAGCTGCGCGCCGCGCGCCTCTTGTGGACGCGCATCATGAAGGAGTTCGAGCCGAAGCGCGCCTCCAGCCTGATGCTGCGCACCCATTGCCAGACCTCGGGCGTGTCGCTGCAGGAACAGGACCCCTACAACAACATCGTGCGCACCGCCTTCGAGGCGATGTCGGCCGCGCTTGGCGGCACGCAGTCGCTGCACACCAATTCCTTCGACGAGGCGATCGCCCTGCCGACCGAGTTTTCCTCGCGCATCGCCCGCAACACCCAGCTCATCCTGCAGCACGAGACCGGCATCACCAATGTCGTCGACCCCCTCGCCGGCTCCTATTATGTCGAGAGCCTGACCAAGAGCCTGGCCGACGAGGCCTGGAAGCTGATCGAGGAGGTCGAGGCGCTGGGCGGAATGACCCAGGCCGTGGCGACCGGCATGCCCAAGCTGCGCATCGAGGAAGCGGCCGCCGACAAGCAGGCCCGCATCGACCGCGGCGAGGAGGTGATCGTCGGCGTCAACAAATACCGCCCCAATGTGATCGAGCATGTCGACATCCTGCAGATCGACAACGACAA
>JAUIBM010000043.1 GCA_030428345.1 Alphaproteobacteria bacterium
GCCTGCCGCAGCACCGAACAGCAGCGGGCATGGGCATACTGAACATAGAAGACCGGATTGTCCTTCGACTGCTCCGTGACCTTCTCGAAGTCGAAATCAAGCGGCGCGTCGTTCTTCCGGGTCAGCATGATGAAACGGACGACATCCCTGCCCACTTCATCGACGACGTCGCGCAGCGTGACGAAATCGCCCGAGCGCTTGGACATTCGCACCGGCTCGCCATTGCGATACAGCTTCACCAACTGGCACA
Organism: Alphaproteobacteria bacterium; assembly: GCA_030428345.1. Lineage (GTDB taxonomy): Bacteria > Pseudomonadota > Alphaproteobacteria > Rhizobiales > Rhizobiaceae > BOKV01. The sequence goes on from JAUIBM010000043.1 coordinate 251, forward strand.
GCAGCACGTCGAGCTCGGCCTCGTCGCCGGCCACCGCGCGGGCGACCGCCTTGAGCCGCTTGACATAGCCGCCATGGTCGGCGCCCAGCACAAACACCATCCGCTTGAAACCGCGGTCGAACTTGTCCTGGAAATAGGCGACGTCGGCCGCGAAATAGGTATAGGACCCGTCGGACTTGACCAGGGGCCGGTCCATGTCGTCGCCGACATCGGTGGAGCGGAACAGCGTCTGCTCGCGATCCTCCCAATCCTCGGGAACCTCGCCCTTGGGCGGCGGCAGGCGGCCGTCATAGACATGGCCCTTCGCACGCATGTCCGCCAGCATCCGGTCGATCTCGCTCACGCCATCATGCTTTGCGTGCAGGGTGCGCTCGGAGAAGAACACGTCGTGCCTGACGCCGAGCAGGGCGAGATCGTCGCGGATCATCGCCATCATCGCATCGACCGAACGGTCGCGCAGGATCGCCATGCGGTCGGCTTCCGCCATTTCCAGCAACTTTGCGCCATATTCGGCCGCAAGCTCAGCCGCGAGCGGCTTGAGATAGTCGCCCGGATAGAGCCCCGCCGGAATTTCGCCGATCGCCTCGCCCAGCGCTTCGCGGTAGCGAAGCTCGACCGAGCGCGCAAGCACGTCGATCTGCACGCCGGCGTCGTTGATCACATATTCGCGCGTCACGTCGTAGCCGGCGAAGGACAGCAGATTGGCGAGCGCGTCGCCCACCACCGCGCCGCGGCAATGGCCGACATGCATCGGGCCTGTCGGGTTGGCCGAGACATATTCGACATTCACCTTCAGCCCGCCGCCGACGAGACCCCTGCCATAGTCGAGGCCGCTTTCGAGCACGGTGCGCAGGTGCCCGGTCCAGAATTGCGGCTCCAGGCGGATATTGATGAAGCCCGGCCCCGCAACCGAAGCCGAAGCAACGCCCGGTTCATCGTCCAGCCTGGCGGCGATGAGCTGCGCCAGTTCGCGCGGATTGCGCCCGGCCGGCTTGGCCAGCACCATGGCGGCATTGGTGGCGAGGTCGCCATGGGCGCGGTCGCGCGGCGGCTCGACGGTCAGGCGCGAAGCATCCGCCACCGGCAGGTCGAGGCCCGCGACGATGGTTTTGATCCTGTCTTCGAATTCGGCGAATATGTTCATCGATGTGTCTGGCCGGCTGTCAGGGGTTCTTGCTCACTCGGGGAAATGTCCAGGCATCTGCGTGGACGCCCGAGGACGAGGGTCGGCGCGCCCTAACGCAGTTCCGGGGTCGCGTCAAACAGTCGTTGATGTTCGGACGCCGCATAGCGGTCCGTCATTCCGGCAATGAAGTCGGCGACCAGACGCATCCGCTTGTCCTCTTCCAGGCGTCCCGACGCCTCACGCCAGTCCATTCCCCATTCATTGGGCATCTGCGCATTGCCCGAGGCATAGACGCGAAACAGGTCGCGCACGATCGTCTGCGCGTTGTCGCGAATGCGCATGACATCGGGCGCGCGGTACATGTTGGCGTAGAGAAACGCCTTGATCGCCTTCTCCGCACGCGCCATCGGCTCGGAGAAGGCGACGCATACCCTGCCCGCCACGCGGATGTCCGCGTCCGAGGCGGGTTCGAGCGCGGAAAGGCGACGCTTTGCCTCGACGATCGCGTCCTCGACCATCGCCGTGATCTGCCGGCGCACGATCTCGTGTGTGACGCGGGCGGGATCGAGCGCCGGGTAGCGTCGGCGCACCTCCGCCAGCAGGTCGCCGGCCAGCGGCAGATCTGCGATGGCGTCGTGATCGAACAGGCCGGCGCGCAAGCCGTCATCCAGGTCGTGGGCGTTATAGGCGATATCGTCGGCGATGGCCGCGCATTGCGCTTCCACCGAGGAGTGATGCGACAGATCCAGATCGTTGAGGGCGTTGTATTCCAGGATCGGCGCGGGAACCGGGCCCTTGAGGCCGACCCCCCGCGCATCCGTCAGCGGCCCGTTATGCTTCACCAGCCCCTCAAGCGTTTCCCAGGAAAGGTTCAGCCCGTCGAATTCCGCGTAGCGGCGCTCCAGCTTGGTGACGATCCTCAGCGACTGCGCGTTATGGTCGAACCCGCCATGCTCGCGCATCAACTCATCGAGCGCGTCCTCGCCTGTATGGCCGAAGGGCGTGTGGCCGAAATCATGGCTGAGCGCCAGCGCCTCGGCCAGATCCTCGTCGCACCCCAGCGCCCGCGCCAGCGCGCGGGCAATCTGCGCCACCTCGATCGAATGGGTGAGACGCGTGCGATAGTGATCGCCCTCATGATAGACGAAGACCTGCGTCTTGTGCTTCAGCCGCCTGAAGGCAGTGGAGTGGATGATGCGGTCGCGGTCGCGCTGGAAGGGCGTCCGGGTCGGGCTGGCCGGTTCGGGAAAAAGCCGGCCGCGACTATGCGCCGCCTGCACCGCATAGGGCGCCAAGGCATCGCGTCCGAACGTAATGTTCTGGAACATGCGCAACCCCCGCAAGGCGGCGTGGAAATCCGATGCGTTCCTAACGCAATAACGACCTCGTGAGAAGCCGGAGCGCGCATCCGGGTCAAGCCGCTTGAAGTGAAGGCGCGGGGGAACTAAATTCCTGAGTGAAACAGGAGACAATGATGGATACCGTCATGAGCGAAAACCAGCCGATCACGGTCACGGATTCCGCCCTGCGCCGCATCGCGAAGATTCTCTCGTCCGAAGGCGACCGCGATGCGCTTCGCATTTCGGTGGAAGGAGGCGGCTGCTCCGGTTTTTCCTACAAGTACGATCTTGTGGCCAATGACCGCACGGAGGACGATTTCGTCGTCGAGCGCGAAGGTGCGCGCGTGCTGATCGATTCCATGTCGCTGCAATACATGGCCGGCTCGCAGGTCGATTTCGTCGACGACCTGATGGGGCAGTCCTTCCAGATCCGTAATCCGAACGCCGTCGCCAGTTGCGGCTGCGGCACCAGTTTTTCGGTATAGGACGCGGCGTCCCGGCTTATCGCACCGGTTCAAGCATTTGGGGCCACCCGTCGGGTGGCCCCATTTGTTTTTGAGCGGTCCGCATGCAGAACCGGCGGCAAGTGTTCCGATCAGGCCGGGTCGACGGCCTCGGTGACGTCGTCGGCCACCGATTCGCCGAAGCTTTCGGGGATCGCCAGCGACAGGATGATCGCCGAGAGGCCGGAAAGCGTGATCGGGGTCGCGAACACGTTCTTGATGATATCCGGCAGCTTGCCGACCGCTTCAGGTACCAGTGTCACCCCAAGTCCGAGGCCGAACGACACCGCCATGATATAGATCTTGCGCCGGTCGATCTCCTGCGAGGCCAGGATACGGATGCCCGCCACGGCGATGGAGCCGAACAGGACCAGGGTTGCGCCGCCCAGAACCGGGTTCGGAATCAGCCGGAAGACCCCGCCGATGATCGGGAAGAATCCCATGATCAACAGGATGCCGGCGATATACATGCCGACATGGCGGCTTGCGACGCCGGTCATCTGGATGACGCCGTTGTTCTGGCTGAACGTCGTGTTCGGGAAGGTGTTGAAGATCGCCGCAATCCCCGAATTGACACCGTCGGCCAAGACGCCGCCCTTGATGCGCTTCAGGTAAGTTTCACCCGAGACCGGCTCGCCCGAGATGACCGAGTTCGCGGTCAGATCGCCTGTCGTCTCGATCGCGGTAATCAGATAGATGAAGGCGACGGGAAGGAAGAGCCCGAGATCGAAGGAGAAGCCGTATTTGAACGGAATCGGAATCGCGAAATAGTCCGGCGATCCGAAGGCGCCAAAGTTTACCTTTCCGAGGATCGCCGCAACGATAAAGCCGACAATCAGGCCGATCATGATCGCGGCGATGCGGATCATCGGGTTCTTCTGGAACGTCATGACCAGGATGACCACGACCACCAGCGCGCCGAGCAGGAGATTGCTCGGGGTGCCGAAGGCGTCCGGCACGTTCTGCTTCACATAGGCGCCACCGGCGAAGTCGGTGAAGCCGACCTTGACCAGGCTGAGCCCGATTACAGTGATGACGATGCCGGTCACCGTCGGCGTGATGATCCTGCCCATCTTGTCAATGAACTGGCTGAGCACGATCTCGACCAGGCAGCCGACCAGGCAGAGCCCGAAGATCATGGCGAGAATGTCTTCCGGCGTGCCGCCCCTGCCCTTCACCGCGAAGCCGGCGGCCAGGATGGCGCCCAGAAAGGCGAAGCTGGTGCCCTGCACGCTGAGAAGGCCGGAGCCGACCGGGCCGATCTGGCGGCACTGGATGAAGGTCGCCACGCCGGAGACGAAGAGCGACATCGCGATCAGATAGGGGATGTGCTCGCCAAGTCCCAGAACGCCACCGATCACCAGCGACGGCGTCACGATTCCGACGATGCTGGCCAGAATGTGCTGGGCAGCGGCGAGTGTGGCCGGTCCCGGGGCCGGTTTGTCCGTCAGCCTGTATATGAGAGCGCTATCACCTATTGCCTGTTTATCAGCCATATTCCCACCTTTGCCCTATTTTCGATGCCTATAGGGTGTCGTTCCCCAACACCAAGCCTATCCTGTGCACGATTCATGCCAAAGCAACAGATGCGCTTCATGGCGACGTGATCAAACGCAGGTTTCGCGACATGCCTGAGATTGACAGGTGGCTTTACGCCTTCGCCGCGCGGCGGTACCAACTGTAAGGCGTACCCGCCGGCACTGGAGGCTTCCCTTGAAGATCGCGACCTGGAACATCAATGGCGTGAAGGCGCGCCTCGAGGGGCTGACAAGCTGGCTGGAACAGGCCAGACCCGACATCGCCTGCCTCCAGGAGATCAAGAGCGTCGACGAGGGTTTTCCGCGATCGGCGATCGAGGATCTCGGCTATAATCTGGAAACCCACGGCCAGAAGGGCTTCAACGGCGTCGCCCTGCTCTCCAGGCTCCCCTTTGACGAGGTCAATCGTGGGCTGCCGGGCGACCCGGATGACGAACAGGCCCGCTTCATCGAAGGGGTATTCTCCCTCGAGGGGACGGTGCTGAGGGTCGTCTCGCTCTATCTGCCGAACGGCAACCCGGTCGACTCTCCCAAATTCGACTATAAGCTGGCATGGATGGAGCGCCTGCAGAACTGGACTCGCGAGCGCCTGGCTTTCGAGGAACCGCTCGTGCTGGCCGGCGACTACAATGTCATTCCCCAGCCGCGAGACGTACGCTTTCCGGAACAATGGACCGGAGACGCGCTCTTTCGCCCGCAGAGCCGCGCCGCCCTGCGCCGGCTGGAGGGTCTCGGGCTGACCGACTCGCTCCGGTCGGTCACCGATTCGGACCGCGCCTTTACCTTCTGGGATTATCAGGCCGGGGCGTGGCAGAAGGACAACGGCATTCGCATCGACCACCTGATGCTTTCGCCCGAGGCCGCGGACCGGCTGCAATCAGCCGGCATCGACCGGCACACCCGCGAATGGGAAAAGCCGTCGGACCATGTGCCGGTATGGATCGAACTCGACGTTCTTCCGCTACGAAAGGCCGCGTGAGCGCGGCGCGGGACGCCTTTTTCCACAATTTCACGGTTTGACAAAAGCGCCTATTGGGCGTTTCATGCAATCATGAGACGCATGATTGCAACCATGGCACTACTCATCGGGGCGTTGACCGCCTCGCAGGCGCTTGCCGGCGAGGAATGCACGTGCCGTCACAAGGATGGGGAAACGGCGCTGGGCCAGATCGCCTGCATCCGTTCTCCGAACGGCATGACCATGGCGCGTTGCGAACGGGTGCTCAACAATACGAGCTGGACGTTCCTGAACCAGCCCTGCCCCACGGCGAATCTCAGCCTGCCGACCGACAATCACACCCTCTGAGACAAGACCTTCGTTGAATTGCAGCCGGTATCTGCGACCGGCGTCCTTGCGTCTATTTCGACGCGATCTGCTGTTGCATGGCGATCGCGGCGCGGCGCTCGTCCTCGGTCGCAAGAGCGAACGCCTCTTCCTGCATCTGTGAAATCCAGGCGTACTGGTCTCCGGTCGCCCGCTTCTGTGCGCTCATCATCATCGACAGCCCGCGAACCGGATCGCGGCGCAGATGCTGGCCCTCGAACAGCAGATGCGCGAGCAGCGCCTCCGCGCCCACATGACCGTTATCGGCGGCGGCCTTCAGCATGCGCGCCGCCTGGATCACGTCGCCTTGCGGGTTGTCGCCTTCCAGATACATGCGCGCCAGTTCGAACTGGGCTTCGGGATGGCCGAAATAGGTCGCTGCGGTCGTGTACATGGTCAGCGCTTCGGCCGGATCGGGGGAAATTCCAGCCTCGGGTACGCCCTGATTGTAGTAGCGGCCGAGCGCCACCATCGCATTGGCGGTAAACTGCCAGTCGGCCGAACCGGGACGCGCGTCGCCGTAATTGTCGACAATGCGTTTGAAGAAGCCGAACGCCTCGGCCGGGTTCTTCTTCACGCCGTCGCCCGTCTGGTACATGCGGCCGAGTTTCCACTGCGCCGCGTGATTGCCCTGGTCGGCTGCGTATTTCAGCGCGCCGATGGCCTCTTCCTCCTGCCCTTTCTTGCGGGCCGAGAAGAAGAATTTGAAGATCGTGCGGACGGTCGGCTTTTCCTCGGCGAACACTTTAGACGGATCGAAGGCCAACGCCGGCTCAGCCGCTACCGGGCCGAGGACCAAGGCGCAAACCATGATTGCAGCGATACGCTCAACGATATGCATGGCAACGGTTTTCTTTCGCACCGACGAGAAACGCGGCAGCGCCACAAGGCGCTAGGCCGGCCTCATGGGCATCATTCCACAACGAACCCGACCCGATATGGGCCGCGCACAGTTTCATTTCCTTGAAGAAGCTTTCAGCAAGTCCGGACAAACGCGACATGGCAAACGAAGCGGAAACGGGTTCCACAACCGCCGAACCGGCCGCAGCGCGGCGGCCGGAAAATCGTGCCTTCAATGTCGCGTTTTCGTTCATGATCATCCTTGCCCCTGGCGGATCAGCTTCTTCCTCCGAAGACGGCTGTCGCCAGCGCCTTCGCAAGGAGACCTGCGAGTTGCGCCGAGTTTATGGCGGGAAATGGGCATTTGGTCCCCTGCCGCTGGCATGGGGGGACGGATGTTTCCTGACTGTTGCGGAATCATCACAAACCGGGGCGCGCCCCTGGCAAGCAGTGACGGACCGGGCGTATTGCCCGGTCCGTCAGCCATGAGGCGGATTATTCCGGCAGCACCCGCACGGCGCCCTTGTCGGCGCTGGCGGCGAAGGCGGCATAGGCCTTGAGCGCGGTCGTGACGTTGCGCTTGCGCTTCTCTGCGGGCTTCCAGCCGAGCTTGTCCTGCTCGGCGCGGCGCACGGCAAGCTCTTCCTCCGACACGCGCAGCGCTATGGTGCGGCCCGGAATGTCGATGTCGATCATGTCGCCATTGCGCACGAGGCCGATAGTGCCGCCCTGCGCGGCTTCCGGCGACGCGTGACCGATCGAAAGGCCCGACGTGCCGCCCGAGAATCGCCCGTCGGTGACAAGCGCGCAGGCCTTGCCCAGCCCTTTCGACTTCAGATAGCTGGTCGGATAGAGCATTTCCTGCATGCCGGGGCCGCCCTTGGGCCCTTCATAGCGGATGACGACGACGTCGCCCGCCTTAACCTCATTGCTAAGAATGCCCTTCACCGCCGAATCCTGGCTCTCGTAAACGACAGCCGGGCCGGAGAATTTCAGGATCGAATCATCGACGCCCGCCGTCTTCACAATGCAGCCGTCGAGCGCGATATTGCCCTTCAGAACCGCCAGCCCGCCATCCTTGGAGAAGGGATGCTTGACGGAGCGGATGACGCCGTTTTCGTCATCGGTATCGAGATCGTCCCAGCGCGCTTCCTGGCTGAAGGCGACTTGGGTCGGAATGCCGCCCGGCGCGGCGCGGAAGAAATTGCGGACCGATTCCGAATTGGTGCGGGAGATGTCCCAGCGGTCGATGGCGTCGCCAAGGGTGGCGGCATGCACGGTCGGGCAATCGCGGTTGATCAGATTGCCGCGGTCGAGTTCGCCGAGGATGCGCATGATGCCGCCGGCGCGGTGCACGTCTTCCATGTGCACGTCGCTCTTTGCCGGCGCGACCTTGGACAGGCAGGGCACATTGCGGGACAGCCGGTCGATGTCGTCCATGGTGAAGTCGATGCCGCCCTCATGGGCTGCCGCCAGGATGTGCAGCACCGTGTTGGTCGAGCCGCCCATGGCAATGTCGAGCGACATGGCGTTCTCGAACGCCGCCTTCGAGGCGATATTGCGCGGCAGCACGCTTTCGTCGTCCTGCTCGTAATAGCGGCGGGCGATGTCGACGATCAGATGGCCTGCCTCCACGAACAGCCGCTTGCGATCCAGATGGGTGGCGAGCGTCGAGCCGTTCCCGGGCAGCGAAAGGCCGAGGGCTTCCGTCAGGCAGTTCATCGAATTGGCGGTGAACATGCCCGAGCACGAGCCGCAGGTCGGACAGGCCGAGCGTTCGATGGTCTGGACGTCCTCGTCGGAAACCTTGTCGTCGGCGGCCGCGACCATGGCGTCGATCAGGTCGAGCGAATGGGTCTTGCCGTGCATGACGACCTTGCCGGCTTCCATCGGCCCGCCCGAGACGAATACGGCGGGAATGTTCAGGCGCATGGCGGCATTCACCATGCCCGGCGTGATCTTGTCGCAATTGGAGATGCAGACCATGGCGTCGGCGCAATGCGCGTTGACCATGTACTCGACGCTGTCGGCGATGATCTCGCGCGAGGGCAGCGAATAGAGCATGCCGTCATGGCCCATGGCGATGCCGTCATCCACCGCAATGGTGTTGAATTCCTTTGCAACGCCGCCGGCCGCCTCGATTTCGCGGGCGACCAGCTGGCCGAGATCCTTCAGATGGACATGACCCGGCACGAACTGGGTGAACGAGTTGACGACGGCGATGATCGGCTTGCCGAAATCACCGTCCTTCATGCCGGTGGCGCGCCACAGGCCGCGCGCGCCTGCCATGTTGCGTCCGTGGGTCGTCGTGCGTGAGCGATAGGCTGGCATCGGTTCTCCTCAATCTTTCCCTGTGTCGGATCGGCTGCCGTGATCAGGCAGAAGCGATCCGCTTCAGCGCCAGCGCCGTCCTGTCGCGTTGATCCTCGTAACCGGCGAGTTTTTCGCGTTCTTCCTCGACCAGTTCCATCGGCGCATTGGCCACAAACTTGGCGTTGCCGAGCTTGCCGTCAAGGCGTTTGATCTCGCCCTCGAGCCGCGTCACCTCCTTTTGGAGGCGCGTCCGCTCCGCGTCGATGTCGATAATGCCCTCCAGCGGCAGGCAGGCTGTCGCCTCGCCGATGACGATCTGCGCCGACAATGCCGGCGCCGTCGAGGCGAATTCGATCGGCTCGACGCGCGCCAGCGAGCGGATCGCGGGTGCATGCAGGCCAAGGCGCGTGCGGGTCGCCTCATTGGCGTCGACCATGGCGAGCGGCACAATCGCGCCAGGCTTCACGTTCATCTCGGCGCGCACCGACCGGATTTCGCTGACCAGCGTGACCAGCCAGTTCATCTCCTCGGCTGCGGCCGCATCCTCAAGATCGGGGCTCGGCCAGCTGGCATGGCACAGAAGGCCGTCGCGGCCGTCCTCGCCGCCCGTCTGCGCCCACAACTCCTCGGTCATGAAAGGCATGAAGGGATGCAGCAGGCGGTAGGTCTCGTCGAGCACATAGGCGGCGCATGCCTGGCTCTCCGCCTTTGCGGCCTCGTCCCCACCGGCGAAGACCGGCTTGAGCAGTTCCAGATACCAGTCGCAAACCGTGTTCCAGACGAATTTATAGACCGCGCCCGCCGCCTCGTTGAAGCGGTACTTCTCCAGAGCCTGCGTTGTTTCGCGCACGGTGCGCGAGAGTTCGGTGAGGATCCAGCGATTGATCGTCAGCCGCGCCGAATAGGGCTCGAAGCCAAGGTCGCGCGCGACGCCGTTCATCTGGGCGAAACGCGTCGCGTTCCACAGCTTGGTGCCGAAATTGCGATAGCCGGCAATGCGCGCCGGATCGAGCTTCACGTCGCGCCCCTGCGCCGCCAGGATCGCCAGCGTGAAGCGCAGTGCGTCGGCGCCGTATTCCTCGATCAGCACCAGCGGGTCGATGACATTGCCCTTGGACTTGGACATCTTCGCGCCGGTCTTGTCGCGCACCAGCGCATGGACATAGACGGTGTCGAACGGCTCCTCCTCCATGAAGTGGAGGCCGAACATCATCATCCGCGCGACCCAGAAGAAGATGACGAAACCGGTCACCAGGGCGCTCGTCGGATACCACGTGGCAAGCGCCGGGGTTCGCTCGGGCCAGCCCAGGGTGGAGAACGGCCACAGCGCGGAAGAGAACCAGGTGTCGAGCACGTCCTCGTCGCGGGTCAGCAGATCGCCGGGCGCGAACTCCTCCAGCCGCTCCTCGACCCAGGCCTTCCACGGGCCCTCATGCGCGATGTAGTGCTGGATGGCGGCCCCCAGGGCCGCTTCCTCGTCCTCGGCGACGAATACCGTTCCATCCGGCCCGTACCAGGCGGGAATCTGGTGTCCCCACCACAATTGGCGCGAGACGCACCAGGGCTGGATGTTCTCCATCCAGTTGAAATAGGTGTTTTCCCAGTTCTTCGGCACGAACTGCGTGCGGCCTTCACGC
>JAUIBM010000044.1 GCA_030428345.1 Alphaproteobacteria bacterium
GAAGCCGATCCTGAACAATGTGCCGACCTGGGACTGCAGCAACAAGGACGACCTGGCCTATGTCCTCGACAAGCTGGAGGAACTCGTCGTCAAGGAAGTGCATGGTTCGGGCGGCTACGGCATGCTGGTCGGCCCGGCGTCGACCCGCAAGGACCGCGAGGAATTCCGCAAGCGGCTGAAGGCCCGGCCCGGCAACTACATCGCGCAGCCCACGCTCGCGCTCTCCACTTGCCCGACCTATGTCGATCGCGGCATCGCGCCGCGCCATGTGGACCTGCGGCCCTTCGTGCTGGTCGGCGATCGGATCCGCATTTCGCCCGGCGGCCTGACCCGCGTCGCGCTCAAGCGCGGATCCCTCGTGGTCAATTCCTCCCAGGGCGGCGGGACCAAGGACACGTGGGTCTTGGAGGAATGAGGAGGACTTGCAGAAATGGCGGGTCTTGCGGGAGTGAGGCAATTCCAATGACGGCTCTGTGGGGACGTTCGTAATGCTCGGCAGGACCGCATCGAATCTGTACTGGCTGTGCCGCTACATGGAGCGCGCCGAGAACATGGCGCGCCTCATGGATGTCGGCTATCGCATGTCGCTGACGCCGGGCCTGGACAGCAGCCACCGCGACCAGTGGGAATCGACGCTGCAGGCGGCGGGAGTCGCCGAACCGTTCTTCGCGCGCAACGAGACGGCGAATCTCAACGCCATTCGCGACTTCATGCTGTTCGACGAGTCCAATCCTTCCTCCGTCCTCAGCTGCATCGCTTCTGCCCGTTCCAACGCGCGCTCCGTGCGTACCGCGATCACCACGGAGATGTGGGAGAGCATCAACGAGACCTGGCTGGAATTCACCCAGAAGCGCCGCAAAGCGGTTCTCGCAAACGACCTCCCGGCCCTGTTCGACTGGATCAAGCGCAATACGGCGCGTTTCCGCGGCGCCATGCTCAACACGATCCTGCGCAATGACGGCTTTTCCTTCTGCCAATTGGGGGTTTTCGCCGAACGCGCCGACAACACCGCCCGCATTCTCGACGTCAAATATTTCGTCCTGTTGCCCAGCTTCGACCTGGTGGGCAGCGAGGTAGACCTGCGGCAATGGTCGATGATCCTGCGCGCTGCCTCGGCGCATCGATCCTACCGTCACTTCTATCGCGACCGCTTCAAGGCCTCCAATATCGCCGACTTCCTGATCCTGCGTCGCGAGATGCCGCGTTCGCTTTCGCATTGCTATCATCTGATCACCCAGACGCTGGGCGACCTGGAATCGTTTTACGGCAACCGGTATCAATGCCATGATGCCGCCTCGCGGGTGCATGCCAAGCTGCAAGGCACCGACATGGACACAATCTTTCGCCAAGGCCTGCACGAGTTCCTTTCCGATTTCATCGCCAGCAACAACACTGTCGATGTGGCCATTGCCGAAGCTTACAACTTTAATTGATCGGCATTGACGATGCGCATCGCGATCGACCATCTCACTGAATACACATACGAAAGTCCCGCGCGCTATGGCGTGCAGGAACTGCGCCTGACGCCGGTGGATACGCGCGGACAGAAGGTCGTCGAATGGTCGATCGAGGCGCCGGGAATCGAAGGCGCGGCCGAGTTTCGCGATTGCTGGGGCAACCGCGTCAAACTGGTGAACCAGACGGACGAACGCAGCGAGCTGGCGATTCGCATTCGCGGGATCGTGGAGACCAGCGCGGACGACGGCATTGTCGGCTTCTTGGAGGGCGAACCGCCCTCGCGCATTTTCGTGCGCGAGAGCCCGCTGACGATGCCGGATCGCGCCCTGAAATCCATGGCCTCCTCGCTGGAAGGCCGCCACGACGACCCGCTTTCGCTCTATCACGCCCTGATGGAGACGATCTTCGAGCGCATGACCTTCACCACCGACGTCACCGACGCCGATACCAGCGCCGCCGAGGCGCTGGCGGCCGGGCAGGGGGTGTGCCAGGACTTTGCGCATGTCTTCATCGCGGTCTGCCGGATTCTCGGGTATCCGGCGCGCTATGTCACCGGCTATCTGGCGATGCCGGAGACGCTGGAACAGGCCGAGGCCCACCATGCATGGGCCGAAGCGGAGGTTCCGGGCCTTGGATGGGTCGGCTTCGATCCCGCCAATGAATTATGTCCGGATGAACGTTACGTTCGCCTTGCTTGCGGCCCCGATGCCAGCTACGCAGCACCGGTGCGCGGCATCCGGCGTGGCTCGGGCGTGGGGCAGCTGTCGGTTTCGGTCACCGCATCTGTCCAGAATCAGAGCCAGAGTCAGACCGGGCAGTTGCAGCAGTGATATGGAGCGCGCAGCCGCGCGCTTCCGGCCGTAATCAAGATTGCGATCATGACCTATTGCGTTGGCCTTCGCCTTGACCGTGGCATTATCTTCGCTTCTGACACGCGAACCAATGCCGGTTTCGACAACGTCGCCCGGTTCCGGAAAATGCATGTCTGGGAGCTTCCCGGCGATCGCGTCATCGTCCTGCTGACGGCGGGCAATCTGGCTGTGACCCAATCGGTTGTAAGCCTGCTCGACGAGGGACTGGCCCGCTCCGCCGATTCGCCGGACGCCGGCCCGAGTCTGTTCTCGGTCTCGACCATGTTCCAGGCCGCCCGGCTTGTCGGCTCGACCCTGCGTGAGGTCCATCGCATCGACGGCGAGGATCTGGGGCCGGAAGCGGCCGCCTTTTCCGCCTCCTTCATTCTGGGCGGGCAGATCAAGGGGGAGGGGCCACGGCTCTTCCAGATCTATGACGAAGGCAATTTCATCGAGGCGGGTGACGACACGCCGTTTTTCCAGATCGGCGAGCACAAATACGGCAAGCCGATTCTGGACCGCGTCGCCGTGCCGGAAATGCGCATGGGCGACGCCGCCAAACTGCTGCTGATCTCCTTCGATTCGACGCTGCGGTCGAATCTTTCCGTCGGTCTGCCCATCGACATCCTGATATACCGCACCGACACCTGGCATGTCGGCGAGCAGCGCCGGATCGAGGCGGAGGATCCGTATTTCCACGCCCTTTCGGAAGGCTGGTCGCGCGCCCTGCGCCAGGCCTTCGCCAATATCGAGAGCTACACAAACGCCGACTGACCCGGCGCGCGCCATCCAGGCTTGAATTGGACCGGCAATTCTGCCAAGCGCTCGGGCGTCACCAACGCGCCGGCCATGCGCGGTGTCGCCCATCGCGGCGCGCCCGCCGACCATGCCGGCCTCAGCCCGGCGCCCGCCATGATCGACCGACCCGCCCGACCTGCCTCCCAATCCGCCGCGCGGTCGGCCAGCGAGGTGACAGGGGATTCGGCCGCCGGCTCGCAGCGCGCGGGCGTGTGGCTCGTCTTCGCCGCCGCCTTCGCCGCAAGCCTTGGCGGCGTTTTCGCCCGCTATCTGGATATCGAAGACAATTGGACGGTGGTGTTCTGGCGGTCGTTCTGGGCCTGCGCCTTCCTCTTCGCCTTCATGGTCTGGCGCGACGGCTTTCGTGGCGCGATCGCGCTGCTCCTGGCAATGCGCCTGCCCTCGATCGTGGTGGCGCTGTGCTTCACGATTGCCTCCACCGCCTTCGTCGTCGCGATTGCCCACACCACCATCGCCAATGTCGTGCTGATGCTCGCCACCGTGCCCCTGATCGCGGCGGGGCTCGCCTGGGCGGCGTTCGGCGAGCGCATCACCTTGCAGACCGGTCTGGCGATCGCCCTGGTCATCGGCGGGGTCGCCGTCATGGTGTCCGACTCCTTCAGCGGGCGCATCTCGCCGGTCGGCGACCTGCTGTCGCTCGCCATCTGCGTCTCCTACGCCATCGCCACGGTCACCACCCGCCGCTTCGCCCATGTGCGCATGGTGCCGGCAGTGTTTGCCGGCGTCTTCCTGGCGGGCCTGCTGGCCGCGTTCAACGCTTCGTCCCTGGCGGTCACGGGCGCCGAAATGGGGGTGCTCTTTGCCTTCGGCGCGCTCAATCTCGGGCTGGGACTGGCGCTGTTCGTCACCGGCGCGCGGCTGATCCCGGCCGCTCTCGCTGCGCTGATCAGCACGGGCGAGCCGGTCATGGGGCCGATCTGGGTCTGGCTTGTGCATGGCGAGGAGCCGTCTCCGCGCACGCTCATCGGCGGGGCGATCGTCATCGCGGCCTTGCTCTGGTACGTTCTGCGCCAGATGGGCGGCGCGCGACGCAGCGGCGGGCGGGGCCCGTCCGCGGCCTGAACTTGCGCCGCCCCGCTCGCTCACGCGGAAGTGTTGGCCGCCTGGGGCCGCCGCCTTGTTCACGCCTTTTCGAGGGTGTGATCTGCGAGGGGATCCGAAGGGGCCGAACCGCTACAGGAGGCGACAACGCCATGAAGCACATCATCATGAACACCCGGGCAGGAACGAGCCGCGGCGCGCGCGCCGCAATTGCGCTGGCCGCGCTTGCCGGCCTCACGCTCGCCGCAGCGCCCGCCAGTGCCGGCGGACTCGATTATCCGCATTTCCGCGACCGGACGCAGGCCTATAATTCGCGCGCCATCGCCGGAGCCGGGCCGAACTGGTATGCGACCTTCATCCGCGGCGTGCGCTGCCAGTATGAATATCGCGTCGTGAACGGCGCCAAGGGGCCGCAGCGCGTACGCGTCGAGATCTGCAACTGAGGCGCCGGCCGCCGCGTCATCCCTGACGTCTTGTCGATGCGCCCGCCCGCGCCGGTAATTGCGGCCGGGCGGTTCATCCGTGCGCCGCAGACTGCGCGGCGATTGGCGCAATCTCGCAGATGCGCGGGCGATGGACCGACATCCGGATCCAATTCGATAGTTCGGGAAAGCGGCGGTTGCCTTAAGTCCTGGTCGAGGAATAGGTCAGCCTGGTCGACGAAGAGGTCATGAAGAAGAGCCGCCGCGAGTTCGCGGCGGTGAACCAGCAATATCCGTTCGGCTGAGCCCGGCGAGGATTGCGCCGTATCGCCGGGAGCGATGAAGAGGGGGCGGAACTTGCCGCCCCCGCGTTTTTCAGCAACCCACCGCGATGCAGGCGCCCACGCCCAGCAGAAGTCTGCCGACGCCCGGGCCCTGTTGAGGTTGCGGTTGCGGCTGCGGCTCGATGAAGACGGGCTGCTGCTGCTGGATGATCACCTGGCGTTGCGGCACCATCTGCGGGTCCTGCTGCATGATCATGCCGTCCTGCGGCTGGCCCTGCATGATCACCTGCCGGCGGTTGAGGCGGCGGGTGTTCTGCGGCTCCGGCTGGACGGTCGCCTCGCGCTGGCGAGGGGTGTAGCAATTGCCCTTGCTGGAGAGCAATTGTCCGCCGGGGCAGGTCTTGGCGACGCAGCGCCCGCCGACATTGTTCTGTTTCACCGAGCAGACCACCGGGCAGCCTGAGCCCGAATAGCTTTGCAACTGGTTCAACAGATCGGGATTGGGCTCGGCCGAGGCGAGCTTGACCTTGGCGGCGCGCGAGAAGTTCCTGAGCGCGCCCTCGGTGCGCTTGCCCCAGAGGCCGTCCGCCGTACCGGGATCGCAATTGAGCCGCGCCAGCCTTTGCTGGATCGCACGGGTAACCTCGCGCAGATCGAAGGTCGGCTCGATGCTGCGGGCGCTTTCCTTCGGCTCGAGGCTGGCGACCTTGGTCTCCGGCTCGGTCGCCGCTTCCTTGGACGTCGCGGCGGTCTGCTCAGGCTGTTTCGTTTCCTCGCCCTTTGTCGACGTTTCTGCTGTCGCCTCGGGCTTTGCGCCACTGTCGGCCTTGGCCGCCTTCAGCCGATTCAGGCGCAATTGCGCCAGGCCGCCATAGAAGGTGTCTCCGAACTTGGAGATGAAGAACTCCAGCGCATCCTGGCTCTCGGTGTCCTTCACGCTGTCCCATGCGAGCGCCGCGACGCGGGCGTCATCGACCTTGCCGGCCGATGCATTGCCGCCGCCCGAAAGCGGGGGCGCAGCCGCAGCGTTGTTCGACTGGGCGTTGTTGGAGCCAAGCGCTGCGACCTTCTCCCCCGTGGAGCCGGCTGGCAACGGGTTGAAGTAGAAATGGCCCAGCAGCGAGGAATTGGTCCACGGCGTCTGCGCATTGTTGGTTTCTTCACGCACCTGCACGCGCACATCGGTCATCATGGTCGAAATCTCGACCCCCGGCCGGCGGATATTGGCGATCAGCGCCTTGGCGAAGGGGCTGTTGCGGCCCTTGCCATCCAGCGCGACATTGCCCGGATCGGTCGAGAACGCGATGAGCGTACCGGCCGCGGACAGCTTTTCCTCCGCAAGGCCCTTGCCGGCGCCGCCCGAGCGTGACGCCGCCTTCAGGCTGCGCGTGATCGGATTGTCGCGGCAGGCGTCGAGGAACAGCAGGATCGTGTCGACCTCGCGCTCCATCTGGCGCTCGACGAATTCGACCGGGATGGTCTCGAAGTCCACATCGCTCTCGAATTCGAGCTTGGTGTCGATGGGGGCGAGATAGTTCTTGCCATTCACCTGAATCGCGTGGCCCGCATAGAAGAACATCGCCACTTCCGCGCCGCGCAACTCGCTGGCGAACTCGCGAATCTTGTCGCGCATGCCCCGGTTGTTGAGGTCGGTTCCCGTCACGACCGTGAAGTTCAGCTCCTTGAGCGCAGCAGCAATATCTTCCGCATCATTGGCGGGATTGGCGAGTGTTCCGGCACTTTGATAGGTGCTGTTGCCGATCACCAAAGCAACGCGCTTGCCGTTGTTGGCGGCAGAGGCCTGCGCGGCAGCAATGACGAAGGCGCCCGCCACCATGCTTCTGAGAAAAATGCCGGCGATGCGCCAGGCATTCTGAGAGGCTAGCCTGATCATCGTTCTCTTCCTTTTGTCTCAGCTGCGAAGTCTAACTGACGCAGCGTTACGCAGCAAGGTAAAGCCCGATGCGCAGCGGTCAGCGCACGCGGACCTGACGATGCGCTCGATGCATCGCCAGTCATGCATATCGCAACGGAGTGATCCGTTCGCTGTGTGCTTTATCACAAGCAGGGGACAGGCGCCATTGCGCCGCAGGCAGGCAAGGCCGTGCGGCGGCCCTATTGGGGCACGCCGACGGGCGCGGGTCCGGAGCCGGGCTGGTAGAGCGGGACGGTGGAAATCGCCATCTTGGCCGAGCCGTCCTTCACCTGGCTGGTGTGGGACAGGTAGATCAGCGTCTTGTTCTTTTCATCGTAGATGCGCCGCACATAGAGCGACTTCCAGATCAGCGACCGGCTCTCGCGAAACACCCGCTCCCCGGCCTCGCCGCGCGCAATGTCGCCGATAACGATCGGCCCGGTCTGCCGGCAGGCGATGGAGGAATTTGAGGGATCCTCGAACCAGTTGCCCTTGGAAAGCCGGTCGAGCACGCCCCTGTCGAAATAGGCGACGTGGCAGGTCACGCCTTGTACCTTGGGGTCGGTCACGGCGTCGATGACGATGTCATTGCCGATCCAGTCGACGCCGACCTCGCCCACCTGCTGCGCGCCGGCCGGAAAAGACAGCCAGGCGGAAGCCAGCACCGCGAGAATGGTCGTTGCAAATTGAGATTTCATCGTCATGCCCCTTGTCTGCGCAGCGGTCGCGGCGCGCAATCTCCGCCCCGCATGTGGGGCGGATGGCAGGGCTGTGCAAGTGCGAACTGACGGGGATCAGACAGTCAGGTGCTTGCGCACTTCCGGCAGATCCAGCGTTTCCGCCGCGCCCGAATGCACGATCTCGCCGCGATCCATGATGTGGATGTCGTCGGCGAGCTCGCGGCAGAAATCGAGAAACTGCTCGACCAGCAGGACGGAAATGCCCTGATCGTCGCGCAGGAAGCGGATCGCGCGGCCGATATCCTTGATGATCGAGGGCTGGATGCCCTCGGTCGGCTCGTCCAGCACCAGCAGCTTGGGGCGCGTCACCAGCGCCCGCCCGATCGCCAATTGCTGCTGCTGGCCGCCGGAAAGATCGCCGCCGCGACGGTTCATCATCTCCTTGAGGATGGGAAACAGCTCGAAGATATGCCCGGGAATGCTGCGGTCCTTGCGGGCAAGCCCGGCATAGCCGGTCTCCAGGTTTTCGCGCACGCTGAGCAGCGGAAAGATCTCGCGTCCTTGCGGCACGAAGCCGATCCCGGCCCGCGCCCGGTCATAGGAGGGAATGCGGCCGAGGGTCCGGCCGGCGAATTCGATGGTGCCGGAGGCCAGCGGGTGATGGCCGACAATGGCGCGCATCAGGCTGGTCTTGCCCACGCCGTTCCGGCCCAGGATGCACGTGATCCTGCCATTCGCCGCGGTGAACGACACATTGCGCAGGGCCTGCGCGGCTCCGTAGAAAAGGTTTGCGCCGGTAACGGTGAGTTCGCTCATTTCTGGCCGATCCCTTTGGGGAAGCTGTCGCTCGCGGTGATTGTCATGGCCATCCCTACCGTCCCAGATAGACTTCGATGACGCGCGGATCCGCCGAAACATGGTCGAGCGAGCCTTCCGACAGCACCGATCCCTCATGCAGACAGGTGACCTTCACGCCAAGCTCGCGCACGAAGCCCATGTCGTGCTCGACGACGATGACGGAATGGGTCTGCGCGATCTCGCGCAGCAGCCTGGCCGTTTCCTCGGTTTCCGAATCGGTCATCCCGGCGACGGGTTCGTCGACCAGAAGCAGCTTGGGATCCTGCGCGAGCAGCATCCCGATCTCCAGCCATTGCTTCTGGCCGTGGCTGAGATTGGCGGCGAGATTGCCGCGCAGATGCGACAGCCGGATCGTCTCCAGGATCTCGCTCATGCGCGCCTCATTGGCCGAGGTGCGGCGGTGGAACAGCGTGTTGAACACGCTGCGCGCGCCGGCAAGGGCGAGAGCCAGATTGTCCTCGACGCTGTGCCCCTCGAACACCGTCGGCTTCTGGAACTTGCGGCCGATGCCGAGCATGGCGATTTCGGATTCGTCATGCTGGGTCAGGTCGATGTCGCCCTTGAAGAAGACCTCGCCGGTATCGGGTCGCGTCTTGCCGGTGATGATGTCCATCATCGTCGTCTTGCCCGCGCCATTGGGTACGATGATCGCCCGCATCTCGACCTCGGCGAGCACGATCGACAGATTGTTGATCGCCCGGAACCCGTCAAACGAGACATTGACGCCGTTGAGATAGAGCAGGGTTTCCTTGCGCCGCGCGATTTCCGGGGAAGGGGGCTCAGGCGGCAGCTGGTCGCGCAGCGCATAGGGATGCGGCACGACGACGGGTGGCTTCACGGTGCTGGCCTGCGGTTCGTTGGGGGTGTTCATGGTCATTCTCCCGCACCCTGCGCGGCCGCGGCTTGAGTCCCCGTCGCCTGCGGAAGGCTCAGATTGGCGTCGGTTCCCGCTTCCGCCGCCTGGCTGGCGCGGCGGGCCTTCAGCGCTCCCCAGCCATGCTGGATGGTTCCCACAATGCCCCTTGGCAGGAACAGGGTGACGAAGACGAACAATCCGCCGAGCGCGAACAGCCACAATTCGGGCAGCGCGCCGGTGAACCAGCTCTTGCCGGCATTGACCAGCAGCGCGCCGATGATCGGCCCGATGATGGTGCCCCTGCCGCCGACCGCCGTCCACACGACGATCTCGATCGAATTGGCCGGGGCGAATTCGCCCGGATTGATGATGCCGACCTGCGGCACATAGAGCGCGCCCGCTATTCCCGCCATCACGGCCGAGAAGGTGAAGGCGAAGAGCTTCACCATGTCCGGGCGATAGCCCAGATAGCGCGTGCGGCTTTCCGCGTCGCGCACCGCGATCATCAGCTTGCCGAACTGCGAACCGGTGATCGCCGCGGTCAGCAGCACGCCCAGCGCAAGGGCCAGCGCGGTCGCCGCGAACAGCGCCGTGCGGGTTTCGTCGGACTGGATGTTGTAGCCCAGAATGTCCTTGAAGTCGGTCAGGCCGTTATTGCCGCCAAAGCCCATATCGTTGCGGAAGAAGGCGAGCAGCAGCGCATAGGTCATCGCCTGCGTGATGATCGAAAGATAGACGCCCGTGACGCGGCTGCGGAAGGCGAACCAGCCGAACACCAGCGCCAGCAGGCCGGGAGCGAGCATGACCATCAGCATCGCGAACCAGAACTGGTCGAAGCCGTACCAGTACCAGGGCAGTTCCTTCCAGTTGAGGAACACCATGAAGTCGGGCAGCACCGGATTTCCGTAGACGCCGCGCGAGCCGATCTGGCGCATCAGATACATGCCCATCGCATAGCCGCCCAGCGTGAAGAACGCGCCGTGGCCGAGCGAGAGAATGCCGCAATAGCCCCATACCAGATCAAGCGAGAGCGCCAGCAGGGCATAGGTCAGGTATTTGCCGAACAGCGAGACGATATAGGTCGGCACATGCAGGGGATGCGTGGCCGGCAGCATCAGATTGGACGCCGGCACCAGCAAGGCGATCGCCACGATGATCAACAGCGTGACAAGGATCGGCCGGGTGAGCCCGCCATTGAGAAAATGCGATACGATCATGCCTCGATCGCCCTTCCCTTGAGCGCGAACAGCCCGCGCGGCCGCCTCTGGATGAACAGGATGATGAAGACGAGAACCAGGATCTTGCCCAGCACCGCCCCGGCATAGGGCTCCAGGAACTTGTTGACGATGCCGAGCGACAGCGCCCCCACCAGCGTGCCCCACAGATTGCCGACCCCGCCGAACACCACCACCATGAAGCTGTCGATGATGTAGCCCTGGCCCAGATTGGGCGAGACATTGTCGATCTGGCTGAGCGCCACGCCGGCCATTCCCGCGATGCCGGAGCCGAGCGCGAAGGTCAGCGCGTCAATCCAGGGGGTGCGGATGCCCATGGCCGAGGCCATGCGGCGGTTCTGGGTGACGGCGCGCATCTGCAGGCCCATGGGCGTGCGCTTCAGGATGACCAGCAAGAGCCCGAAGACCATCAGCGCGAAGACCAGGATCCAGAGCCGGTTCCAGGTGATCG
>JAUIBM010000045.1 GCA_030428345.1 Alphaproteobacteria bacterium
CGCAAGCGTGTCTTCCTGAATGCGGTTTTTGGCGGCATCACGCTGGGCGCGCTCTATTTTCTCGTTGCCTCCGGTTTCACGCTGATTTTCGGTCTGATGCGAAACGTGAACCTTGCGCATGGTTCGCTCTACCTGCTCGGCGGTTATCTCGGCTTCGAGATCTCGGAATGGACGGGGTCATGGTTCCTGGCTTTCCCGGTGGTCTTCATCGTGGTGGGTTTCGTCGGGATCATCCTGCAAAATCAGGTCTTCCGGCGTATGGAGGGCGAGGAGCTTCGCCAGACAATGGTCACGATCGGGCTTTCGGTTGTGATCGCGGACTTGCTCCTGTGGCAATGGGGCGGCCAGTCTTACACGATCTATGCGCCAGACCTGCTATTTGGTCCGATGACGCTTCCCGTCATCTCGTCGGTCAACGACGCCGGTGAGATCTCATACCTGAAATACCCGGCAGTTCGCATGGCGATCCTGTTCGCCGCCATCGTCCTTGGCATCGCGATGTGGCTGGTCCTCAACCGCACGCGCCTTGGGATGCTGGTCCGCGCCGGCGTCGATGACCGCGAGATGCTGGCGGCCTCCGGCGTTCGCATCCAATATGTCTTCCTCGCTGTGTTTGCTTTCGGGGCAGGACTCGCCGGGATCGCGGGGATCGTGGGAGGCACGTTCCAGTCGCTGTCACCGGGCGAGGACACGCGCTTCCTGCTCGCGAGCCTCGTCGTGGTGATCGTCGGCGGCATGGGCTCGATCCCGGGCGCTGCCATCGGTGCCCTCATAATCGGCCTGTCAGAACAACTCGGCCTCGTCTACGCGCCGACCTATTCGGTCGTCTTCACCTTCCTCATCATGGCAGCGGTCCTGGCCTTCCGGCCTCAGGGATTGCTGGGGCAGGGATAGGGTATGGCGCTGGTCGAAGAACAGGAAATCGCCTCGAAACCGATTGGGATCGAACGGGTGCCGACCGTCTGGTGGGTGCTGGGCATCCTGCTTCTGACCATGCCAGCCTGGGCCAACGATTTCTTCCTGTTCCAGGTCATGGGCTGGACCTTCATCCTCGGCATGATCGCGCTGTCGCTGATGTTCCTCGCCGGTTACGGCGGCATGGTCAGCCTGATCCAGATGTCGGTCGCGGCGATGGGCGGCTACATGGTCGCGATCTTCGGCAATTCCGGCATGGCCGAGATCAGCATGGGCCTACCGTGGTGGCTTTGCCTGCCGATCGCCATCGTGGTCGCCGCCATCTTCGGCACCATCGTCGGTGCGCTGGCGGTGCGCACCGAGGGCATCTACACGATCATGATCACGCTCGCCATTGCGGCGGCGTTCTTCTACTTCACCCGGCAGAATTACACGATTTTCAACGGCTATTCCGGCTTCAACCTCGTCGTCCCGCCGATGCTTTTCGGCGTCGACTGGCGACAACCCATGCCGTTCTACTACCTCACCCTCGGCTGCGCAGTGATCTGCTATTGGGCCGTGGTCTACGTCTCCCGCGCCCCCTTCGGCCTCGCGCTGCAAGGCGTCCGCGACAACCCGCGCCGCATGGCCGCGCTCGGCTTCAACGTCACCGCCCACCGCGTTGCCGCCTACACCTTTGCCAGCGTCATTGCCGCCATCGGAGGCATCCTCTTGGTCTGGCAAAATGCCCAGATCGCCCCCGGCACGGCGGGCATCCCGGCGGTGATCGACATCCTCGTCATCGCCGTCGTCGGCGGCATCTCGCGCCCCATCGGACCCTTTATCGGTGCCCTGATCTACGTCCTGCTCAGAACCTTCTCGCCCGACGTCCTCCTCGCCTTTGGCATGTCCGGCGAACGCTTCAAGCTGCTGATCGGCCTCGGATTTCTCGCGGTCGTCTTCTTCTCCCCCGACGGCGTCCTCGGCCTCTGGGACCGCTGGAGGGCGCGTCAGGCCCGCCGCCGCGATCCCCTGATCGGAGACGAGGAATGACGCTGGTAGAGGATACCCGCGCCGCCGAGCGCCTTGGCTCGGTCAGCTCCGGCAACGCGCTGGAGATGCGCGGCGTCACCAAGATGTTCGGCGCACTCGCCGCCATCGCCGACGTCACGCTCACTGTCCGCTCTGGCGAACGCCGCGCGGTCCTAGGCTCCAACGGAGCGGGCAAGACCACGCTCTTCAACTGCGTCACCGGAGACTTCCTGCCCACCAGCGGCACGATCCGCCTGTTCGGCGAGGACGTGACCCGCTTCCCGGCTTACGAGCGTATCCGGCGCGGGCTGCGGCGCACCTACCAGATCAGCCTTCTTTTCAACGGCCTGACCGTGGCCGACAACGTCTACCTCGCGTGTCGCGGCGTCTCGCGCGGGCGGTTCTCCTTCCTGCGCCCGCGCGAGAACGACGCGCTTCTGACCCGCGCCGACGAGCTGATCGAGGCGGTCCATCTCACCGAATGGCGCGACACCGCCGTTGCGAACCTCAGCTACGGCCAGCAGCGTCAGTTGGAGATCGCGCTGGCGCTGGCCGGTGCCCCCCGCGTCATCCTCTTCGACGAACCGGCAGCGGGCCTGTCGCCGACCGAGCGCAGCGAACTTGTCGCCATTCTGAACGGCCTGCCGGGCCATATCGGCTACATCATCATCGAGCACGACATGGACGTCGCCCTGCGCGTCGCCGAAAGCGTGACGATGATGCACAACGGCCGGATCTTCAAAGAAGGCACGCCGGAAGAAATCGAGAACGACCAGGAGGTGCAGGAACTGTACCTGGGTGACGGCCATGATTGAGGGCCGCGATCCCCGCACCACCGGCCCCGCCGCGCTCGAAGTGCGCGGTCTCAACGTCTACTACGGCGCCTCGCACGCGCTGCAGGGCGTCGATCTCAGGCTGGATCGCGGCGTGCTTTCCGTCGTCGGCCGCAACGGCATGGGCAAAACCACGCTCTGCAAGACGATCATGGGTCTGGTGCCCGCCGCCTCCGGTTCGGTGAATTTCGTCGGTCAGCCGCTCCTGGGCCGTCCCTCCGCCGACATCGCGCGGATGGGCATCGGCTACGTGCCGCAGGGCCGCAGGCTCTGGCGCTCGCTGACCGTGGATGAGCACCTCAAGATGGTCGAGCAGAAGGGCGGGGCGTGGAGTTCGGAGCGTATCTATTCGACCTTCCCGCGCCTCGCCGAACGCCGCCGCAACGGAGGCGCGCAACTCTCCGGCGGCGAGCAGCAGATGCTCGCCATTGCGCGCGCGCTGCTCGCCAACCCCCGCCTCCTGATCATGGACGAACCGACCGAAGGGCTGGCCCCGGTCATCGTGGCCCAGGTCGAGGAGATGCTGCTGCAACTCGCCGATGAAGGCGAGATGGACGTCCTCGTCATCGAGCAGAATATCGGCGTCGCCTGCGCCGTCGCCGACCGGGTGGCGATCATGGTCAATGGCCAGATCAACCGCATGGTCCCCGCCGGAGAACTCGCCGCCGATCGCGACTTGCAACAACGGCTTCTCGGCGTCGGACGCCACGCGCACGACGACACCCCGGAGATCGCGGAAGCCGCGAAGGGCGACGAAACCGGACTGGTCGCAGGCCAGCCGCAAGGCCCGGCCTCCACCAAGGTCTACATGTCCAACCCCAAGCTGCCGACCCGTTGGTCGCAGCCCGTCCCGGTGCCGCAAATCGAACGCGCCGCCCGTGTCATCACCACCGGCGCACCGACCGCCAGCGGCGTGCAGGCCGAGTTGCGCCCGCTCTCGGCACGCGGCGAACAGGTGGTGCTCGTCGCAGGCACGCTCGACACCAAGGGCACCGAACTCCGCTATATGCGCGACATCGTCCGCGCCGCCGGTCTGCCGGTCCGCATGGTCGACCTCTCCACCAGCGGCAGCCATTCCGGCGCCGAAATCCCCGCCCACCAGGTCGCCGCGTTCCACCCGCGCGGCGCCGCCGGGGTCTTTACCGGGGATCGCGGCCAGTCCGTCGCGGGCATGACAGAGGCATTCCGGCGATGGATGCTGCGCCAGGAGGGCGTCCTCGGCATCCTTTCCGCAGGAGGATCCGGCGGCACAGCCATCGTCTCGCCTGCCATGCGCGCCCTGCCGGTCGGCATCCCCAAGATCATGGTCTCGACGGTCGTCGCCGGCGACGTGGCGCAATATGTCGGCGGCTCCGACATCATGATGTTTCATTCCGTCGCGGACGTGCAGGGCCTCAACTCCATCACCGAGCGCGTCCTGGCCAATGCGGCGCATGCGATGGCCGGCATGGTGGCGCAGATGCCCGGCGCCGAGGAGCGCGAGGCGCGGCGCAAGCTGGCCCGTCCGGCGCTGGGCGTGACGATGTTCGGCGTCACCACCCCGGCCGTGCAAGCGATCACCCGCGAGTTGGAGGCCGAATACGACTGCCTCGTGTTCCACGCCACTGGCGCGGGCGGGCGGGCCATGGAGAGCCTGGCCGACAGCCGCCTGCTTGCCGGCTTCATCGATCTGACGACGACGGAAGTGGCGGACATGCTTGTCGGGGGCGTGTTTGCCGCCGACAAGGACCGCTTCGGCGCGGCGATCCGCACCGGCCTTCCCTATGTCGGCTCGGTCGGCGCGCTCGACATGGTCAATTTCGGCCCGCGAGAAACCGTCCCGGAGAAATTCCGCAACCGCAAATTCGTGATTCACAACCCCAATGTCACGCTGATGCGCACCACGAGGGACGAGAACCGCGCCATCGGCGAATGGATCGGGGAGCGCCTTAACGCGATGAATGGCGCGGTGCGCTTCCTGCTGCCGGAGGGCGGCGTCTCCATGCTCGACGCGCCCGGACAGCCGTTTCACGACCCCGAGGCCGATCGCGCGTTGTTCGAGGCGATCGAGAAAACGGTGCGCAAGACGCCGCAACGCACTGTCGAACGCGTCAACGCCAACATCAACGATCCGAAATTCGTCGAAGCGGTGGTCGCAAGCTTCCGTTCGATCATGCCCAAGCAGCAAAGGAGGGCGTAAGTGCCACGCTTCGAAAGATCAGTCCTGATGGACCGTTTCCAGGAGATGAAACGCAAGCGCATCCCCATTGTCGGCGGTGGCGCGGGCACCGGCCTTTCGGCGAAATGCGAGGAGGCGGGCGATATTGATCTCATCGTCATCTACAATTCCGGCCGCTACCGCATGGCCGGGCGCGGCTCGCTGTCAGGACTGCTTTCCTATGGCAACGCCAATGACATCGTCATGGACATGGCGAAGGAAATCCTGCCCGTGGTCAAGAAGACGCCGGTTCTGGCGGGCGTGAACGGCACCGACCCGTTCTGCATTTTCGACCATTTCCTCGAGCAGGTCCGCAATATCGGCTTTGCCGGGGTCCAGAACTTTCCAACGGTGGGATTGTTCGACGGTACGATGCGCGTCAATCTGGAAGAAACCGGCATGTCCTACGGGCTCGAAGTCGACATGATCGCACTCGCCCATTCGATGGACCTTCTGACGACGCCTTATGTCTTCAGCGCGCAGGACGCGCAGGCGATGGCCGAGGCGGGGGCGGATATCGTCGTCTGCCATCTGGGCCTCACCACGGGCGGCTCGATCGGGGCGGAAACCGCTCTCAAGCTCGCCGATTGCCCGGCCATGGTCGAGGAGTGGTCGCAGGCCGCGCTCAAGGTCAACAAGGACATCATCGTCCTCGTTCATGGCGGACCGGTGGCCGAGCCGGCGGACGCGGAATTCGTCCTTCGCAACACCACGGATTGCCACGGCTTTTACGGGGCATCCTCCATGGAAAGACTGCCCACCGAAAGAGCGCTGACCGAGCAGACGCGCAAGTTCAAATCGGTCTCTTTCGGCTGACCGCAACGCATCGGGAGAAGCACACATGGCCGCACAGACCTTTGGCGCATTTCTATTGTGGCTGATCGTTGCCGCGATCGTCATCGCAATAGCAGTCTATATCCTGCGATGGCTGTATCGCCGCTCGACCAAGGAAACCGCCTTCGTGCGCACCGGTTTCCTGGGCGAGAAGGTGGTCGTCAATGGCGGCGCCTTCGTGATCCCGGTCCTGCACGAGATCACGCCGGTCAACATGAACGTGATGCGGATCGAGGTCCGCCGCGAGAACGACAACGCGCTGATCACCAAGAACCGCATGCGCGTCGACGTCATCGCCGAGTTTTTCGTGCGGGTCGGATCGACGCGCGAGATGGTTGCCGCCGCAGCCCAGACGCTGGGCACGCGCACCCTGCAGCCGGATGGCCTGCGCGAATTGCTGGAAGGCAAATTCTCCTCGGCCATTCGCACCGTCGCCGCGCAGATGTCGCTCGAGGAAATGCACGAATTGCGCAGCGACTATGCCGAGCGCGTGCGCGAAATCGCGGCCCGCTCCCTGGCCGCAAACGGCCTCGATCTGGAAAGCGTCGCCATTGTCGACCTCGACCAGACCAGCCTTGAGTATTTCGACCCCTCCAACGCCTTCGACGCCGAGGGTCTGACGCAGCTGACGGAATCGATCGAGAGCCGCCGGCGCATGCGCAACGAAATCGAGCAGCGAACGCTCGTCGACATTCGCAGCCAGAATCTGGACACGCAGCGCAAGGTGCTGGAGATCGACCGTGACGGCGAATATGCCCGTCTCGAGCAGGAGCGCGAGGTCGAGATCCGCCGGGCCGTCCAGCGCTCGGAACTGGCGAAGGAGCGCGCATTGCGCGACCAGGAAGCCGAGCAGGCGCAGATGGTCTCGCGCGAGGCCGTAGAGAAATCGCGGCTATCGCAGGAACTCAACCTGGCCGGCGAGCGCATCCGCACCGAGGAGCAGACCCAGCGGCTGGAAATCGCCCGCCGGCGCGCCATTGACGAAGCAGAGCTCAAGACCCGCGAGAAGACCGAGAAGGAGCACATCGCGCTCGAACTGGAACTGGAAAAGGCCCGCATCGAGCGCGAGCGCGCTCAGAGCGAACTGGAAATCCAGCGCAAGAAGAGCCTCGATCTGGTGGAACTGGAGCGCCAGATCGCGCTTGCCGAAAAGGCGGTGGCGGTGAGCCGGGCCGACGCGGACAAGCGCACGGCCGAGATCGAGGTGACGCAGGAGGTCGAGGCGGCGCGCATTGCCCAGGAACGTGCGGTCGACGAATTGCGCATCGCCCGCGAGCGGCATCTCGAAGCCTTGCAGATCGCCAAGCGCCAGGCATTCGAGGAGGCGGAAATCGCCGCATCCGAGGAAGTCGAACGCGCCCGCATCGCAACGCAGCGCGGCATTGACGAGGCGCGCCTGGTGCATGAACGCGACCTTCGGCAACTGGCCGTCGATCGCGACAAGACCGTCGAGATGGCGGAAATCCAGAAGGCGATCGAGATCGCCAAGAAGACCCAGGAGCGCTCCAGCGCCATCGCCGCCTCCGAGGCTGTTCGCGCCAAGGCGATCCAGGCGGAGGAACAGGCCTTCACCGCCCGCGAGCGCGAAATCGCCGAACGCCGCAAGCTGACCGAAATCATCGGCGCGCAGCGTGAAGCCGAACGCGAGGCCTTGCGCATCACCATGGCGGCCGAAGCGGAGATGAAGGCGGCGGGAAGCCGCGCCGAAGCCCAGAAGATCGCGGCGACAGCATCCGCCGAGGCCGAGAAGATTCTCGCACTCGCCGCAGCGGCTCGCTACGAGGTCGACGCCGCCGGCAACCGCCAGCTCAACGAGGCCGAAAACCTGCTCAGCGAGGCGGCGCGCACCGGCCGTCTGCGCGGCAAGCTTCTGGAGAAGCTGGAGGGCATCGTGCGCGAAAGCGTCAAGCCGATGGAAAAGATCGAGGGCATCAAGATCCTGCATGTCGACGGCATGAATGGCGGACCGGGATCGAACCGCAACGTCACCGACGAGGTGATCGATTCCGCCCTGCGCTACCGCGTGCAGGCCCCGATGATCGACAATCTGATGAAGGACATCGGAATCGAGGGTGGCTCGCTGGGACGCATGACGGATGTTCTGCGCGACGCCAAGGACATCTCCAACCTGACCCGCGCCAAGACCGGCAAGGGCGGAAAGGAAGACAAGGATGCCAAGGACAATTCCGATGATCGCGACGATCGCTAGGGAAATGCCGACATGACCCATGTTTATGTTTCGACGGTCATTCCCGCATCAGCCGGTCAGGTCTGGCAGGTAGTCCGCAATTTCAACGGCCTGCCCGACTGGACACCCTTCGTGGCGGAGAGCCGGATCGAAAGCCATCAGCAGCCGGATCAGGTCGGCTGTATCCGAAACTTCGTCCTGAGGGATGGTGGGCGCATCCGCGAGCAGTTGCTCGCCCTCTCGGACTACGACCTGACATGCACCTATTCGATCCTGGAAAGCCCGATGGGCGTGGAGAACTACATCGCCAAGCTCTCGCTGACGCCGGTAACCGACGGCAATGCGACATTCGCCGAGTGGACGGCGGACTTCGACTGCCCACCTGAACGGGCGGCGGAACTGGTCAACCAGATCGGCAACAACGTTTTCCAGGCAGCATTCAACGCGCTCAAGAAACGCTTCGGACGCTGACGCCGCGGGATGGTCCGGATTCGCGAAAGCACCGTGATCGATGCGCCGATCGAGGATGTCTGGCGCATTCTTCGCGATTTCAACAGCCATGAAAGCTGGCATCCGGCCATCGCCCAAAGCCATATCGAGGACGGAATGGCGGGGCATGCAGTCGGCGCGGTCCGCAATTTCCGACTTGCCGACGGGGGCAGGCTGCGCGAGCAATTGCTCAGGCTGGACGACGTGGCGCATGAACTGACCTATTGCATTCTGGAAGCGCCGCTGCCGCTGCACGACTATGTCTCGACCATCTGCCTGAAGCCGGTCACGGATGGCGACCGCACCTTCTGGTCCTGGGAATCGCAATTCGCCCCGCCGCCGCACCGGGCCGTGGAACTGGCCGATCTGGTGGCGAACGGCATCTACCGCGCGGGCTTTGAAGCAATCCGGCAGGCCTTCGCCAGCCAACCGCGCCGTGTGATGCGCCCAGGCGAAGGGTCGGCCCGGTCCGCGCGCCCGCTGGTCTCTCCTGCTCCGGCAGAGCCCCTACCCGCTCCAGCGCTTTCGCGGCCCGTTGCCACTGGTCCGTCCGATCAGATCGGGGCGATCGTGGTCGACCGCCATGGCGGACCCGAGGTGCTTGCGCTTCGCCGGACATCGCTTCCGCCGCCCGGCCCCGACGAGGTCCGCATCCGTCACACCGCCATCGGCGTCAATTTCATCGATGTCTATTGCCGCACCGGCTATTTCGACCTGCTGCCCATTCCCGGTACGCCGGGCATGGAGGCGGCCGGCGTCATAGAGGCGACCGGTTCGAACGTCTCTGGCTGGCGCAAGGGACAGCGGGTCGCCTACGCCTGCCCGCCTGTCGGCGCCTATGCGCAGGCGCGCAACATGTCGCCGGAATTGCTGGTGCGCCTGCCCGACGACATTTCCGATGAGGCCGCCGCCGCCGGCCTGCTGAAGGGCGTCACCGCAAGCTTCCTGACGCAAGAAGTGGCAACCGTTCGACCCGGGGACATCGTGCTCATACACGCCGCCGCCGGCGGCGTCGGCCAGATGCTGGTGCAATGGGCGAGGCATCTGGGAGCGACTGTCATCGCGACCGCGTCCACCGACGCCAAGGCGGCGATTGCCTCGCGATTGGGCGCGGATCGCGTCATCGTCTATTCGCGCGAGGATTTTGCGGCGGCCGTGATGCATGCGACCGCCGGCCATGGCGCCGATATCATCTTCGATGCGGTGGGAGCGGACACCTTCGACGCCTCGCTGACGGCGCTCGCGGTCTGTGGCCACCTCGTCAGCTTCGGCCAGGCGTCCGGCCCGATCGGCATGCGCGAAATTGGTGGCCTGGCCTCGAAATCGGTCACGCTGTCGCGCCCCAATTACGGCCACTACACCGACACGGGGAAAAAGCTCGGCCGGCAAGTCGAACGGTTCTTCGAATTGCTGCGCCGCGGCGTGCTGACGATCAGTCCCCCGACGATCTATGCGCTCAGCCAGGCCGCCCAGGCGCATCGCGACCTGGAATCGCGCCGCACGACCGGCTCGATCATTCTCGATCCGTCGCGGGACTGAGAAGCACGTCAGGCAGGCTCCTGCCCGCGCTCGATCCGCTCGACGCGCGCCCGGTCGTCCTGCATGGCCAGCATGATCCTGTATTCGCGCTCATACTCTTGCGCGCGAGAAAGATTGCGCGGGCGTTGCCGCGCTTCCCGTCGCATCCGGTTGCAGGCCCCGTGCAGGCCTTCGAAAAGACCGGCGGCAGCGGCAGCGGCCATCCCGGTCCCCAGCAGGACGGCGTCTTCGGAGATCGGCTCGCACAGCGTCGCTCCGCTCGCGTCCGCATAGAGCTCCATCAGCAGCGGATTGTGACGATGCCCGCCGCACACATGCAGCGTGTCGGCGTCAACGCCGATGGCGTTGAGATGTTCGACGATCTGGCGCAGGCCCAGCGCAATCGCCAGCGCCGTCTTGAAATAGACCCTGCACAGATTGTCGAACGAATGATCGAGGATCAGGCCTGAGATGACGCCGCGTGCATGCGGATCGGCGAGAGGCGAGCGATTGCCATGAAAATCCGGCAGGACATGAATGCCCGCCGCGAACCCCTCGCCCTCGGCGCGACGCAAGGCGGAAATCCGTTCGACAACCGCGCGGTGCGTGGCAGCATCCGGCGCACGCCCGCCGCCGAACAGTTGCACCATGTGGTCGAGCAGCGCGCCGGTGGCCGATTGTCCGCCCTCCCAAAGCCAGAGGTCGGGCATCGCCGCGCCGTAATAGGGTCCCCACAACCCCCGGCCCTGCCGCGGCTGCGCGCCCATGCCCATAAGGCAGCTGGATGTACCGGCGATCAGG
>JAUIBM010000046.1 GCA_030428345.1 Alphaproteobacteria bacterium
GGGGCATAAAATATAGCACATGCTAATTATTGATCCGCCGGATGGATGCTTGGAAGCCGTTCGACCAAATGATGGGGAGTTCGCCGGGCATGGCGCTTGCACATGGATTTTTTCGATTGTCGCTTGTCGCGATGGCGTTTTGGCTGGCGGTCGCGCCCTCCCGTGCTGACGCGCGGCTCAAGGTAGTGACCACGTTCACCATCATCGCCGACATGGCGCAGCATGTGGCCGGGGATGCGGCCCATGTCGTCTCGATCACCAAGCCGGGCGCGGAGATTCACAATTACCAGCCGACGCCGCGCGATATCGTGCGGGCGCAGGGCGCCGATCTCATCCTCTGGAACGGTCTCGGACTCGAACTCTGGTTCGAGAAGTTCCTGGCCAGCTTGCGCGATGTCCCCTCCGTCGTTGTCAGCGAAGGCGTTGATCCCATCGGCATTTCGCAGGGCCCCTATGAAGGCAAGCCCAATCCGCATGCCTGGATGTCGATGTCCAATGCGCTGATTTATGTCGAGAACATCCGCAAGGCGCTTTCCGATCGCGACCCGGCCAACGCCAAGGTCTACGATGAAAACGCCAGGGTCTATTCGGAACAGATCCGGGAACTGGAAGCGCCGATCCGCAAGGCGCTGGAGGCGGTTCCCGAAGGGAGGCGATGGCTCGCCACGTCCGAGGGCGCGTTCAGCTATCTCGCGCGCGATCTCGACTTGAAGGAGCTTTACATCTGGCCGATCAACGCGGACAGTCAGGGCACGCCGCAGCAGGTGCGCCATGTCATCGACACCATCCGCGAAAACGACATCCCGGCGATTTTTTCCGAGAGCACGGTTTCTCCCAATCCGGCGCTGCAGGTCTCGCGTGAGACCGGCGCGCGCTATGGCGGCGTTCTCTATGTCGACTCGCTGAGCGCGGCCGACGGCCCCGTGCCGAGCTATCTCGACCTCCTCAAGGTGACGACGTTGACGATCGCCGCGGGCCTTTCCGGCGTGGCGGTCCAATGAGCGCCATGCCGGATGCCGTCATGAAAGGCGAGGCGGCGACGCCTGCCGCGCCGAAGCCGGGAATCGATGTGCGCGGCGTCACCGTCACCTATCGCAACGGGATGACGGCGCTCAGGGACGCCAGTTTCTCGATTCCGCGCGGCACCATCACGGCGCTGGTCGGGGTGAACGGGGCGGGAAAATCGACGCTGTTCAAGGCGATCATGTGCTTCGTGCCGCTGGCGCGCGGCGAGGTCGAGATCCTCGGCATGCCGCGGGAAGCGGCGCTGAAGCGCAATCTGGTCGCCTATGTTCCGCAGGCGGAGGAGGTCGACTGGAATTTCCCGGTTCTGGTGGAAGATGTCGTGATGATGGGGCGTTACGGCCATATGGGCTGGCTGAGGCGCGCCAGCGCGGCCGATCGAGCGAAGGTGGACGAGGCGCTCGATCGCGTCGGGATGCAGGCGCTTCGCAAGCGCCAGATCGGCGAATTGTCGGGTGGGCAGAAGAAGCGCGTCTTTCTCGCCCGCGCCCTGGCGCAGGAGGGCGAGGTCATCCTGCTCGACGAGCCGTTCACCGGGGTCGACGTCAACACCGAAGACCAGATCATCGCCCTCATGCGCGAATTGCGCGACGAGGGCAGGGTGATGCTGGTGTCGACGCATAATCTGGGCAGCGTTCCCGATTTCTGCGACCGCGCCATCATGATCAAGGGCACGGTGCTCGCATCCGGCCCCACCACGGAGGTCTTCACGCCGGACAATCTCCAGCGCACCTTTGGCGGGGTCCTGCGCCATTTCGTGCTCGGCGGGCCCGAACTGCATGACGACGCCGACGCGCGGCAGGTCACGGTCATCACCGACGACGAGCGGCCCTTTGTGGTGTATGGCGAGCGCGAAAGCGCGGAAGTCGAGCGGAAATGAGCCTGATTCTCGAGCCGTTCGCCTATCAATACATGGTCAATGCGATGTGGGTTAGCGCGCTGACCGGCGCCGTGTGCGCCTTTCTTTCCGCCTATCTGATGCTCAAGGGCTGGTCGCTGATCGGCGATGCGCTTTCGCACTCGATCGTACCCGGCGTCGCCGGGGCCTACATGCTGGGCCTTCCCTTCTCGCTCGGCGCGTTTCTGGCGGGTGGGCTTGCGGCAGGGGCGATGCTGTTCGTCAACCAGCGCACGAAGCTGAAGGAAGACGCCATCATCGGGCTGATCTTTACAGGATTTTTCGGCCTCGGCCTGTTCATGATCTCGCTGTCGCCCGTCTCCGTCAATGTGCAGACGATCGTCTTGGGCAATGTGCTGGCGATCTCGCCTGGCGACATCGTCCAATTGGCGATCATCGGCGGGGTGTCGCTCACCATCCTCACCCTGAAATGGAAGGACATGATGGTCGCGTTCTTCGACGAGAACCACGCGCGGACCATCGGCATCAATCCCGACCATATGCGGCTCCTGTTCTTCACCCTGCTGGCCGCATCCACGGTCGCGGCGCTGCAGACCGTGGGCGCGTTCCTGGTAATCGCCATGGTGGTCACGCCAGGGGCGACCGCCTATTTGCTGACGGATCGGTTTCCCCGGCTGATCGTTATCTCCATCGCCATCGGAACCTGTTCGAGTTTTCTGGGCGCCTATGCGAGCTATTTTCTCAACGGCGCCACCGGCGGGATCATCGTGGTCACGCAGATGATGGTGTTCCTGCTGGCGTTCTTCCTCGCGCCGAAACACGGATGGTTTGCCGCCCGCGCGCGCAGGCTGGCGGAGGAGCGCACATGAGCGACTTCATCGCCGAGCTGTTTCTGCCGTTCCAGTACCCGTTCATGCTCTACGCCTTCGCGGTCACGTTGCTGATTTCGCTGCCGATGGCCGTGCTTTCCTGCTTCCTGGTGCTGAAGGGCTGGTCGCTGATGGGTGACGCCATCAGCCATGCGGTGCTGCCGGGCATCGTGCTTGCTTATATCCTCAACCTGCCGCTGGCGCTGGGCGCATTCGCCGCCGGCATGTTGTGCGCGCTTGCCACCGGCTTCCTCAAGGAGAACAGCCGCATCAAGGAGGACACGGTGATGGGCGTGGTGTTCTCCGGCATGTTCGGCCTGGGGCTGGTCATGTATGTCTCCGTCCGCACCAATGTGCATCTCGACCACATCCTGTTCGGCGACATGCTGGGCATCGGCTTGCGCGACCTCATCGAGACGGCGGTCATCGCGCTGGCGGCTTTCGCCTTTCTGCTGCTGCAGTGGCGGGACCTGCTGGCCGCCAGCTTCGATCCGCAGCATGCGCGGGCGATCGGCCTTCCCGTGCGCTTCATGCATTACGGATTGCTCGCCGTGATTTCCCTGGTCGTGGTTGGCGCGCTGAAGGCGGTGGGGATCATCCTTGCCGTCGCGCTTCTTGTTGCGCCGGGAGCCGTCGCGTTCCTGCTGGTGCGGCGTTTCCCCGTAATGCTCGCGGTGGCGGTGGCGGTTTCGGCCTTCAGCACCGTCACGGGCATTTGGCTCGCCTTCCTGATCGACAGCGCGCCGGCCCCGACGATCGTGCTGGTGATGACGGCAATCTTCATAGCCGCGTTCGTGCGCACGGTGGCGGCGAGCAAGCGGGTCCGCGCCGGGGGTTAGCTTAGCCGGTTCCGGCCTCCGTCGATCCGGCGTCGTCTAGCCTCTGCCGCAGCGCGATTCCTGACGCCTTGCGCGATTGCAGGCGCTTGCGTTTGCGGCGAAGCGCGGTTACTTATCTCGTCATGGCAATCAACGGCGACATCCGCGCGCTTGCGCTTCTCGGCCTCCGCCTTACTGGCGGCCGTCGGACCCGTTTGTAGCGGGGCGTCCGGCGGTCGATGCGCCGCCTGGTGACCAGCCCCCTCCCATTTCCGCAACTTTCCGATGAATGACAGGTACGCATGCGCCCCTGATGCGCGCGGACCGCTGCAATGGAACTCGACGATGTCCAAGACAATGGTGAATGCCGCAATCAAATACCAAGCCTATCCGAAGATCGGGCTGAAGGACCGGACCTGGCCGGACCGAACCATCGACAAGGCGCCGATCTGGTGCTCGGTCGACCTTCGCGACGGCAACCAGGCGCTGGTCAATCCGATGGGCCACGACCGCAAGGCCCGTATGTTCAGGCTGCTGCTGGACATGGGCTTCAAGGAAATCGAGATCGGATTTCCCTCGGCCTCCCAGACCGATTTCGACTTCGCGCGCTGGTGCGTCGAGGAGGGCGAAGTGCCTGAGGACGTTTCGCTGCAGGTGCTGGTGCAGTGCCGGCCGGAACTGATCACCCGCACCTTCGAGGCGCTTGAGGGCGCGCATCGTCCGATCGTCCACTTCTATAACTCGACGTCGGAACTGCAGCGCCGGGTCGTGTTCGGCAAGGATGTCGGCGGCATCAAGCAGATCGCCGTCGACGCGGCGAAGATGATCAAGGACATGGCCGAGAAGGCGGGCGGCGGTTTCCGCTACCAGTATTCGCCGGAAAGCTTCACCGGAACCGAACTGGAAGTCGCGCTGGAAATATCCAACGCGGTGATCGAGGTCATCCAGCCGACGCCCGAGAACAAGCTGATCCTCAACCTGCCGTCGACCGTGGAAATGGCGACGCCGAACATCTATGCCGACCAGATCGAGTGGATGTGCCGCAATGTCGACAAGCGCGACAGCCTGATCATTTCCCTGCATCCGCACAATGACCGGGGCACCGGCATCGCGGCGACGGAACTGGGCCTGATGGCGGGCGCGGACCGCGTCGAGGGCACATTGTTCGGCAATGGCGAGCGCACGGGAAATGTCGACGTCGTCACCCTGGCGCTGAACATGTTCACCCAGGGCGTCGACCCGCAACTGGACTGCTCCGACATCGAGCGGATCAAGAAGGTCTATGAATATTCCAACCAGATGGTGATCCCGGAGCGTCACCCCTATGTCGGCGAACTGGTCTATACGGCGTTTTCCGGCTCGCACCAGGATGCGATCAACAAGGGCATGAAAGCGATCAAGGTCGCCAACAAGCCCTTGTGGGAGGTGCCCTATCTGCCGATCGATCCGCAGGATGTCGGGCGCAGCTACGAGGCGATCATTCGCATCAATTCGCAGTCGGGCAAGGGCGGGCTCGCCTATATCATGCAGGAAGACTACGGCATGAACCTGCCGCGCGGGCTGCAGAGCGAATTCCGCGAAATCATCCAGGAGATCACCGACCGCGAGGGGCAGGAGCTTCCCGGAAAGCGGATCCACCAGGAATTCCTGACCAATTATGTCGATCAGCCGAACGGGCGCGTTCGCTTCGTCGAGCATCACACGCTGACGGATCCGGAGCGGCGCGGAGCGCGGCTGGTCCATGCCGAGATTCTCGACAACGGCAAGACCGTGACGATCGAGGGGCGCGGCACGGGGCCGATCGACGGCTTCGTCAACGCCCTGTCGAACCATCTCGGATTGCCGCTGTCGGTGGTGGACTATTCCGAGCATTCGCTCCACCAGGGCTCGGACGCCTCGGCGATCTGCTACATGGAGATCGAGAGCGCGGGGCGCAGATTGTTCGGCGTCGGCATCAACACCAACATCGTCGCCGCGTCGCTGGAGGCGGTGGTTTCCGCCGCGAACCGGTTGCTCAAGACGAGCCAGGCCCCGACGGCCGGTGATGTCGAGCGCGCATCCGCGTGACACGCCAACAGAAGGTGAAGGATCGGGCGCGCCGCGCCCGGTCCGGCGCCGCTGTTCCGCCTTGCGGGGGAGAACCCTGCCACGCCACCGTCAGTCGGCGGTGGGCAGCCGGCGCATGGTGAATTCGATGATGTCGTCCCCGACGACGCGCCAGCTCTCGACCTCGCTCCAATAGGCCGCGCGCGGATATTTGCGCAAAAACTCGAGCGCCTTCTGCCGCGCCTCCTCGCGAGGCAGGGTCCAGGTCTGCCTTTTCCAGGCGTGGGAGCCGGCGACGCGCTCGCCGCGCCTCGCGGTTTTTTCGGAGAATGCGCGATTTGATTCGCGCAGCCGCTCCACCATTGCTCCCTGGCGCCGCCCGCTTCCGTCAACGCCGTGGAAATCCACAGCTTCCGTTACGGGCCTTGCCGGCCGCTTCTTCTGCTCCATGCCTGCCCTCAGTGGTCCAACAGGCCGCGATTACCGGATTAATGCTGCGCCATCGCGCTGTCTTGAGTCAAGCAAATCGCTGCACGCGCGTCGTGCGCCTTGCTTGCTTTGCGCGTTTGTGCCCTGCTATGAAACAGTGTTGCCTGTATCGTGCCTGCGTGCCGGTGGCGACCGGGGTGGGGTACGGCTAGAGGGGTGGCATGAACGATTTCCGTCCCAAAGTTCCCAAGGGGTTGCCGGGGGACATAGAGGAAAAGAAGCGGACGGCGAGGATCTGGTTCGAGAGTTTGCGCGATTCGATCTGCGCCAAGCTCGAAGAGATCGAAACCGAACTCACAGGCGCGGGGAGCGATCTGGAGCCGGGCAGCTTTACGCGACGTGATTGGCGGCGCGAAGGCGGCGGCGGCGGCGGCGTCATGTCGATGATGCATGGCCGCGTCTTCGAGAAGGTCGGCGTCCATACCTCAACCGTCTATGGCGAATTTTCCGCCGAGTTCCGCGACCAGATTCCCGGCGCGAAGGAAGACCCGCGGTTCTGGGCGAGCGGCATTTCTCTGATCTGCCATCCGTGGAACCCGCACGTGCCCACCGTGCACATGAACACCCGCATGGTTGTGACCACGGGACACTGGTTCGGCGGCGGCGCGGACCTGACGCCGATGCTGGCCGAGCGCCGCACGCAGAGCCATCCCGATACGCAGACCTTCCACAAGGCCATGCGCTTCGTTTGCGAGCGCCACCCGGGTGTCGCGTCCTATCGCGAGCTCAAGAAATGGTGCGATGAATATTTCACGGTCAAGCACCGCAACGAGATGCGCGGCATTGGCGGCATTTTCTACGATTATCTGCATTCCAGCGAGGATGCGGGCGGCTGGAAGGCCGATTTCGCCTTCACGCAGGATGTGGGCCGCGCCTTCAACGTCGTCTATCCGGTGATCGTGCGGCGCAACATGAACATCGACTGGAGCGAACTGGAGCGCGACGAGCAACTCGTGCAGCGCGGGCGCTATGTCGAGTTCAACCTCCTGTATGACCGGGGAACCCTGTTCGGCCTCAAGACGGGCGGCAATATCGAGTCGATCCTCTCCTCCATGCCGCCGCTGGTGCGCTGGCCGTAAGGCGCCGCTTCCCAATCCTTGCCCCA
The DNA here is from genome assembly GCA_030428345.1 of Alphaproteobacteria bacterium. GTDB lineage: Bacteria > Pseudomonadota > Alphaproteobacteria > Rhizobiales > Rhizobiaceae > BOKV01. The sequence continues at coordinate 7,210 of JAUIBM010000046.1, forward strand.
TTTTGGGGCTATCATTGCTCTTCCTTTCGAGCAGAGGAGGAATGCGCGATGAAGGAATTTCAGTGCGGAACGCTCGTTCCCGGATGCCGCTGGCATACATTCGCCGAGGATCAGGCGGAAGTGGTGCGCCGCGCCGTCGAGCACATGCGCGAGGCGCATGGCGAGACGGAAATGCGCGAATCGATGATCGAGAACATCAAGAAGCGCGTCACCGACCTTCACCAGACGGCCTGATACGGGCGATCCCGGACCGTTTCGCTTGATTGGTCAAATGTGCTGCGAGGCCTACCGGCCCGCGGCCGGGGTGCGCGAAAGCAATTGCTCCCGCGTCATCATGAATCCGCTTTCGATCCAGGCCTGTTCCAGCGCCCGCATTGCCCGGCCCATCTCCGGGCCGGGCTGCATCCCGGCGGACACCAGGTCCTGTCCCTTGAGTGGGAAGGCGGGCCGCTCCCACTGTTCGACATAGTCGATCGTGCGTTCGAGCCGGCGGGCCTCGTTGCGGGCTGAATCATCGTCCTGCAGGCGCGCCCGCTCCAGCCGCAAACGGTCGAGAATCGCGCCGCTTTCACCCCGGTAAAGTTCGCGCGCGAGTTCGGGTTCGGCGGCGCGCGATTTTGGCAGGCCGGCGCGCGCCCAGGCGTCGAGCCTTTCGGACTCGGCGTTGGAGAGCTTCAGGCGCGCGGCGATGGTCGCCGCGACATCGGGGCGCGGCGGGATCACCGCCATCAGCCGCAACAGGGCGTCCGGGGACCAGCCCAGGTGCCGCTCGCACGCATTGAGGCGCGGGATCAGGTCGACGCCCCATTTGGCGCTCTCGGGCAAGGCGAGGTCGAATACGCCTGTCGTGCGCATCCACAGCACCGCCTTGACGATGTCGGGCGCGGCGAGGATGCGCTTGAGCTCCTGCCACACCCGTTCGGCGGACAATTCCTTCAGTCCGTCCTTCAGCGAGGCGCAGGCTTTCAGGCCCGCCGCGTCCGGCCTTCCGTGGCCGTACCAGGCGAAGAAGCGGAAGAAGCGCAGGATGCGCAGGCGGTCCTCCATGATGCGCTGCACCGGATCGCCGATGAAGCGAATGCGCCGTTCAAGCAGGTCGTCATAGCCGCCGAGCGGGTCGAAGATCGCGCCGTTCCGGTCGCAATAAAGGGCGTTCATGGTGAAGTCGCGCCGCTGCGCGTCCGCGGTCCAGTCGTGCCCGAAGCGCACCACCGCATGGCGTCCGTCGGTCTCGATATCCTCGCGCAGCGTGGTGACCTCATAGGCCCTGCCGTTGCTGACGGCGGTGACGGTGCCGTGCGCCACGCCGGTCGGCACGACTTTCACCCCGCCGCGCTGCAGGGCGTCTGTCACATGGTTCGGCTCCAGCGTCGTCGAAAGATCGACATCCCTCACGCTCTCACCCAGAAGCGCATTGCGCACCGCGCCGCCATTCACCCTGATCTCGCCGCCGGCGGCCTCGATCAGGTCGAAGATGGAAATCAGGCCCGGCTCGCGCAGAAAGGCGGAGCCGGCAGTCGGCAGCGTCGTCGGCACGCTCATGCGAACAGCCTGTCATGCATCAATTTCAATATCCCCGCGGTCACCCCCCAGATATAGTGATCGCCATAGGGCATTTCGAAGAAGAAGCGCTCGCGGCCCTGGAACTGCCGGCTCGACTTGCGGTGATTGGCCGGATCCATGAGGAAGGCGAGCGGCGCTTCGAAGACATAATCCACCTCCGCCGGATTCGCGGTCATTGGCGCGCGCGGGTCGACCAGCGCCACGACCGGCGCGATGCGAAAGCCCGAGCCGGAGTAGTAGTCGGGCAGGCGGCCCAGCACCTCGACGCTTCGTGGCTCCAGCGCCACCTCCTCATGCGCTTCGCGCAGCGCCGCCGCCTCGACGGTTTCGTCGGTGTCGTCGACGCGCCCGCCTGGAAAGGCGATCTGCCCCGAATGGGTGCGCAGGCTGTCGAGCCGCTTGGTGAGGATGATGTTCAGCGCCTTGCCGCGATCGACGACCGGGATCAGGACGGCCGCGGGCCTCACGGCGCGCTCCATCACCCATTCGCGGAAATCGGGATTGAAGACGTGATCGCCGCTCGGCTCCAGCGGCACAGCCGCCAGCCGCTCGGCCGCCAGATCGCGAAAGCCGGCTGCGGACAGAAATGCGGGATCGGTCCGCGCCGTCGAATTCAACATGTTCGGTCTTCTCCGCTCAACCGGCCGCGACCCGTCGCGACAATTCATCGACCGGCATGATCGGGAAGATCGCGCCCTTGCTGCGCAGCGCGAACATCGCCCGGCCATCGATTTCGATTTCCTCGCCGTGCTCGATCAGTTCGTACATGACCGGCCGGGCGAACAGGGCTTCCAGCCGCCCGCGCACCAGCAAATAGGGCTTCACGCCGTCATTGTCTCCGGCGATTTCATAGCGGATCGGATTGTCGGGACCGGCCTCGACGATGTCGCCGACATTGGTGCGCAGCGTGATCACCGGTTCGCCCGAGTCGCGGGTGACCGACATTTCCACGGCGACGAAAGGGGCGTCCTCGACGGTGATGCCGACCTTTTCCACCGGGGTAACGAGATAGGTCCTGCCGTCCTCATCCTTGCGCAGGACGCTGGCGAACAGCCGCACCAGGGGCGCGCGCCCGATCGGGGTTCCCATGTAGAACCAGGTGCCGTCGCGCTTGATGACCATGTCCAGATCGCCGCAAAACGGCGGATTCCACTTGTCCACCGGCGGCTTGCCGCGGGCGGACGATCCGGCCCGCGCGATCATCGCCTGCAGGCCGTCGAGGCCGCTCGTGCCGGAGTTGTGGTCGGACCTGGCGGATGGTTCAGCGGCGGAGCTGCTTGAGGAGGATGATTTGGTCATGGCGAGGAGGATAGTCTTCACAATGTGTTTAGCAAGGCGGCGCGCTTGCAATTGGGCGGGCCGCTCCTACCATGATAGCGTGGACATTGCATGCGCCGCACAATGGCGGGGGCGCAGGCGCGTGGCAGCCGTTTCGCCACAATTGCTTCGCCACAATTGCCGCCGCTTTCGAATCTAGGCTCAGGCCCACGCCGCCCATACCGGAGACACAGATGAGCGCCATCGACCGAAACATCGCCGAAGCCTCCGAAGCGGAAATCGTCGCTTCGGCCGAAAAGGCCGTCGAGGACATCGCCCGGGTGCGATCGGGTATCGCAACCGTCATTTTCGGCCAGGAGGAAGTGGTCGAGCGTTCGCTCATCACCATTCTTTCCGGCGGGCACGGATTGCTGGTCGGTCTGCCGGGCCTTGCCAAGACCAAGCTCGTGGAGACGCTCGGCACGGTCCTCGGCCTTGCCGAACAGCGCGTTCAGTTCACGCCGGACCTGATGCCCTCCGATATTCTGGGCTCTGAAATCCTGCGGACCGAGCCGGATGGCTCCCGCTCCTTCCAGTTCGTCAAGGGACCGATCTTCACCCAGTTGCTGATGGCCGACGAAATCAACCGCGCCAGCCCGCGCACCCAGGCCGCATTGCTGCAGTCGATGCAGGAATATCACGTGACCATCGCCGGCCAGCGCTACGATCTGCCGGCACCCTT
>JAUIBM010000047.1 GCA_030428345.1 Alphaproteobacteria bacterium
CACCGCCGCCGCCGCCCTCGCCGCGCAATATTCGCTTTCGGTCGTCGGGGCGCTGATCCTGCTGGTTGTCGGCTATATCTGCGCCGGGCTGGTGGAGCGTTCCGTCTATGCGGCCGGAGGCGGCATTCGCGGCATCGACGAGACCCTGCGCCGTTTCTTCTCGCGCACCGCCCGATACGGCGTGCTGGTGCTGGTCGTCGTGATGGTGCTGTCGCAATTCGGCGTGCAGACGGCGTCCATCATCGCGGCCCTCGGCGCGGCCGGACTTGCCATAGGACTGGCGCTGCAGGGTACCCTTCAGAACGTCGCAGCCGGAATCATGCTGCTCGTGCTTCGGCCATTTCGGGTCGGGGAATATATTGACGCCAAGGGCGTGGCCGGAACGATTGTCGAGATCGGCCTCTTTGCGACGCAGCTCCGCACCTATGACGGGCTGTTCGTGCTGGCGCCGAATTCCGAGCTGTGGAACTCGCCGGTCACGAACTTCTCGCGCAACCCCACTCGCATGGAAGATATCGCGATCGGCATCGGCTATGGCGACGATATCGAACTCGCCCGAAAATCCATGCTCGACCTTGCCGAGGCCGATCAGCGCGTGCTCGCCGATCCCGCGCCCAAGGCTTATGTCGCCGAACTAGGCGACAGCGCGGTGGTGGTCAATCTGCGCTACTGGACGAAGAGCCCGGACTGGTTCGACACAGCAAGGGACCTTACACGAGCGGCAAAGCTCGCCTTTGATGCAAAGGGAATCTCGATTCCCTTCCCGCAGCGCGACGTGCACCATTTCGGCGACAAGAGCACCAGCGCCGAGGAAGCAGCCATCGGCGGGAGCTGACCCGATCTCAGCCGATCGCGATGTCCAGCCCCAGATCGAGGGTCGGCGCGGCCATGGTGATCTTTGACGTGGAGATGTAGTCGACGCCGCTTTCCGCGATCGCCTTGACCGTCTCGAAGCGGACATTGCCCGAGGCTTCCAGCTTGACGCGGCCGCCATTGTCTTCCCGATTGATAGCCACGGCCTCTGCGAGCAGTTCCGGCCCCATATTGTCCAGCAGCACTGCATCGGGATGGGCGGTCAGAGCCTCGCGGAACTGTTGCAGATTGTCCACCTCGACCTCGATCGCCATCAAATGCCCGGCAAAGGCGCGCGCGCGATTAATCGCCAGCGCCACGCCGCCGCAGACCGCGATGTGGTTGTCCTTGATCAGAATGGCGTCGTCCAGACCGTAGCGGTGGTTCGATCCGCCGCCGCATCGCACGGCATATTTGTCGAAGGCGCGGTGTCCGGGAACCGTCTTGCGCGTGCAGGTGATGCGCGCCTGGGTGTGCGCGATCCGCGCCTGGAACTGCGCCGTGTAGGTCGCAATTCCGGACATGCGCATGAGAAAGTTCAGCGCCACCCGCTCGGCTGCCAGAATCGCCCTTGCATTGCCCGACACGCGCGCGACCGGTCCGCCTGCCGCAACGCTCTCGCCATCGGCGAAAGCAGTGCTCCATTGCAGGAGCGGATCGATGGCGCGGAACGCGGCCGCGGCCAGGGGCAGGCCGGCGAGAACGCCATCCTCACGGCTCGCCACGACCGCCGTAGCCTCGGCTTCAGGGGGAATGGTGGCGTCGGTCGTCACATCGCCCGCCCTCCCCAGATCTTCGCTCAGCGCCGCCCGGACAGCGTCCTCAACAAGGATGGGCGAGAGCGTGGGAGGCAGCCTGTCGCGATCCATCACGCCATCTCCTCCCCGGCGAATTCGGCGGCGATCGCATCTGCCTCGGCAAGCGTGGCGAAGGTGCGCCGACGCCATTCCGGCTTCTCGTCGGGGAAGTCATCACGGAAATGTCCGCCACGGCTTTCCTCGCGCTTCAAGGCCATCGCGGCCATCAATTTGGCGGTCGCGAGCGAATTGGCGAAGCGCGGGGAGCGGTTGATGCGCTCCAGCGCCACGATCTCGGCCAGGGCGCGGCGCAGCCCCTCGGCATTGCGGATGACGCCGACATTGGCGCTCATCGTGTGGCGCAGCCGTTTCATGCTGTCGGAATCGCCCGGCATCTCGACCGCCTCGCGCTCTCCGGAGCGGTCCGTCCAGGGATTGGTCTTCGGCATCGGCAGCAGCCCGGCGATGTCGGATGCGATGCGGCCGGAAAACACCACCGCCTCGAGCAGCGAATTCGACGCAAGGCGATTGGCGCCATGCGCCCCGGTGGAAGTCACCTCGCCGCAGGCCCACAAGCCGTCGAGCGAGGTGCGCCCGTCGGCGTCGGTCAGAACGCCGCCCATGTGGTAATGCGCCGCCGGAATGACCGGGATGAGCTGCGTCACCGGATCGATGCCCGCCGCCTGGCAATAGCCGTAGACCGTCGGAAACTCGTCAGGGAAATGGGCGCCCACCGCCTCGCGGCAATCGAGAAACGCGCCCCGCCCGGCAATGACTTCTCGGAAGATGCCGCGCGCCACCACATCGCGCGGCGCCAGCTCGCCGGCAGGATCGATGTCCAGCATGAAGCGCTTGCCGGCGCTGTTCACCAGCGTGCAGCCTTCGCCACGCAGCGCCTCGGTGGCAAGCGGCGCGGGGTCCTTGCCGACATCGATCGCGGTCGGATGGAACTGCACGAATTCGGGATCGGCGATGATCGCCCCGGCGCGGGCCGCCATGCCGCAGCCATCGCCGCGCGCCTCGTCGGGATTGGTCGTCACCTGATAGAGATGGCCGACGCCGCCGGTCGCCATGACCACAGCGCGGGCGGGAAACTGGATACGCTTCGGCGAGCGTCCGCCTTCGGGGCGGGCAATCATGCCGGTGACGAAGCGGCCATGCACCACCAGTTCCTCGGCGACATAGCCTTCCATCAGCCGTATCGAGGGCGTTCCGCGCACGGCGGCGACCAGCGCCTCCATGATGGCGCGCCCCGCCCTGTCGCCCTGCACGCGCACCACCCGGCTCTCGGAATGGGCGGCCTCGCGCGAGGTGCGCAAATGCCCTTCCAGATCGCGGTCGAACGGCACGCCGTATTCCAGCAAGTCGTAAATTCGCGCCCGCGCCTCGGAAACCATGAGCCGGGCGATCTTCTCATCGACAATGCCGTCGCCGGCGATCAGCGTGTCGGCAAGATGCTTCTCGATCGTGTCGCCTTCGGAAACCGCCGCGGCAATGCCGGCTTGCGCCCAGGCCGAAGACGCCCCCTTGCCGATCGGGGCGGCCGCCAGCACCGTCACCGGGCGCGGGGCGAGCTTGAGCGCGCAGAACAGCCCTGCAAGACCGCCGCCTACGATGACCACATCGTCGATGCCGGTCCAGGAGACGGGCGGGAAGAGTTCAGGCTGGCGGGAGTCCATGTTTTTCGCTTTTCACAAGGGCATTGGTCACAAGGGTAATGGTCAAAGGGCTGTTGGCGGGCGGGCGGAGCCATCCGCCCTGCCCCTCGCCTGCCCGGAACGTCTCAGTTGGATTTCAGATTGACCATTCGTTCCACCGCCTGGCGCGCCTTGGCGGCGACCATCGGATCGACCAGCACCTCCTCGCGCATCAGCAGCAGGCTGTCGAGTATCTTGGGCAAGGTGATGCGCTTCATGTGCGGGCAAAGATTGCACGGCTTGATGAAGGTCACGCCCTTTGCCTGCTGCTCGATGTTGGACGCCATGGAGCACTCGGTGACCAGCAGCACTTTCGCGCCGGGCTGGCGGTTCTTCGCATATTCGATCATCCCGGCGGTCGAGCCGGTATAGTCTGCGACGTCCACCACGGAAGGCGGGCATTCGGGATGGGCGATGATCTGAATCGCGGGATCCGCCTGCTTGTAGGCAAGCAATTCCTCGGCGGTAAACCGCTCATGCACCTCGCAATGGCCCTTCCAGGTGAGAATCTTCTTGGAGGTCTGCCGGGCGACATTCTGCGCCAGGAACTCGTCCGGGATCAGCAACACCGTGTCCGAAGCAAAACTCTCCACCACGCGCACCGCGTTGGACGAGGTGCAGCAAATGTCGCTCTCGGCCTTCACATCGGCCGAGGTGTTGACATAGGTGACGATCGGAACGCCCGGATTGGCCTCGCGCAGCAGGCGCACATCGGCGCCAGTGATCGACTCCGACAGGGAGCAGCCAGCCTTCATGTCGGGGATCAGCACCGTCTTCTCGGGGTTGAGCAGCTTGGACGTCTCGGCCATGAAGTGAACGCCACACTGCACGATCACCTCTTCGTCGACCATCGTCGCCTCGCGGGCGAGCTGAAGCGAGTCGCCGACAATGTCCGCGACGCAATGGTAGATTTCCGGCGTCTGGTAGTTATGCGCCAGGATGACCGCGTTGCGCTCCTTCTTCAGCTTGTTGATCCAGAAGACATAGGGCGCGTGCGCCGGCCATTCGATCGCCGGGATGTGGTGCCTGACCTTCTCGTAAAGCGGCGCGGTCTCGCGCGCGACTTCCTCGGTGTATGAAAGGTCGGGCATCGGCAGCACGCCGAAGCGCTCCGCAGCAGACGCGCCGATTACATGGCGCGCGTCATCATGCGTCGATTGCCGGATTGCGGTCATTGGCATTCTCCCGTCCAAGGGCCTTCGGGCCTCATCTTGTCTGTTCCGGCGCAAGACCGGCCAGCATTTGCCCATTCCCTTTTTGCTCATATTGAGCATATCGCTGACGTGAAAAAACGCCAGCCGAGCGAGCTTCCCCAACTTATGCTCAACTGTGAGCATATTCAAGGGCGGTGCGCGGCTTTTTCGCTATGCCGGATCATCCGCAGTCGGCGCGGCAGGCTTCCGGCTTGTGCGCAGCATGTATTGGTAGAAGCGGCCGATGGCGATGAGCGAAACGCCCAGTCCCAGGAAGGAAAGCGCCCGCAGCACGCCCGTCAGCGCAGCAAGGTCGAAGACGAAGACCTTGCAGATCGTCAGCGCGATCAGGATGCCTGAAGCCGCGCGCAGCGGCAGTGACGAGAGCCGGTGCCCCGCTGCAAGGATCGCCACGCCGAGCACCAGCCAGGCCACCGAATAGGTCCAGAACTCCGCGTCGCTGGTCGAATAGAACAGGCTCATACGATCCGGATGGAAATAGTGGCGGATCGTCAGCGTCACCCAGGCGAACAGCAGCAATCCGGACAGGCTGGCATATCCAAGCACATACCAGCGGGGCCGGATGCGACGGGCCTGGAGCGCCACCGCGCCGGCGGCGATCGACGTCAGCAGATAGGCCGGTAGCAGCGTGTTGAAGAACAGACCTTCGCCAACGCTGGCGCTCTCCAGCACCGGATTGTAGCGCAGCAACAGGCCAAGGCCGATGATCATTGCGCTGACAACGCCCGCCACCATGGTGGCGTAGGCGTAGACCCGCGCGCCGGTCAGGGTCGCCACTCTCTGCAGGCCAAGAGCGAATCCGAGCGCGGCCAGCGCCTGCGTCGCCGCCTCGGCCAGGTCCGAGCCATGTCCGGCGATATCGCCGTCCTTCAACCAATGGCGGATTTCAAGCGCGACGAAGAGGCCGGCCAGCGCCATTCCCAGCGCCGAGAGGATCGCCGAGGCGATTCCGACGCCGCGACGGCGCAATATCTCGCCGCCGCCGGCCAGCGAGGCCGCGGGCAGTGCGAACAGAACGATCAGCCGATTGAAGATCGGCGTGGACCCGACATCGGCAGCATGGATGGCCCGATCGATCCCGAGCGAAAAGGCAGCGATCGCGCCGAGCGCGACGGCGAGCCACGGCATGACCGCGAAGGGACGGTTGCCATGCACCCAGACGATCCCGGCCGCGGCAAGGGCAAAGGCAAGCGGAAGCCAGCCCGAGTCCAGAACCACCGCGAAGGCGAAGGAGAGCGCTGCGACGCTGGTCACGGCAAAAGCCGCCGGCGCGGGCGCCTTCATGTCGCCGGGGCGAAGGCGTGAGAACAGTTCCACCAGTCCGGCTGAAGCGAACGCCAGTGCCAGCGCCGCTCCGCCGAACGTGCGATGGGTCTCGAACGGGGCCACCCGCAGATAGGCAATGACAATGCCCAGGAAGGCGATCGCCCCGGCGCCGCTGGCCAGCCAACCCGCCGTGCGTGGCGCATCGCGGCCGGCGCGCCATGCGCCGTAGAGCAGCGCTAGCGCCGCCGGTCCCGCCCCCAACAGCGCGTTCAGCGCATAGCCGAATGTGTCGGGCGGCACCAATCCGGCGCGAATGTCGCTCCAGGTGTTGAGGCCCGAATCGAAATCCAGTTCGAGATCCAGCGCCGCCAGCCCGGCTAGGGCGATGACCGCCGCGGGAATGGCGACGGCAGCCAATGCCGGCCAGGCGACGGCGCACCCCGCGACGATGAGCGAGACCAGGAGGCCCGCGGCGGGCAGCGGCAGCGCCTGATTGATGGCGGCCTGGAACAGGAAAACAGCCGCGAGCGCCGCGAATGCGCCAATGGCCGGCCGGTCGAGCGGACTGTCCACCGGTTCGCCCGGACGCTGGTGCTGGGCATAGCCGAAGCTCAAGGCGTAGATCACCGCGCAACCAGCGAGCAGCACCAGTCCGGCGACCCCGCTCGCCACCCCACCAGCGATGGCGGCGAGCACGGTCCAGACCGACGCGCCGGCAATGCCGGCAAAGGCCAGCCAGAGCCAATTGCGGATCACGGCGATGCCGAGCGCGCTCGCGGTCACCACCAGCACATGCGCGGCAAGCGCATAAAGGTTGGGCTTGTCCGAGGAGACCAGCAGCGGCGTGGCATAGGATCCGATGACGCCGAGCGCGGCGAGCCCCGGACCATGCACCGCGGACAGGGCCATGGCAGCAAGGCCTACGGCCGTCAGCAGCACGAAAGCTCCGGCCGGGCCGACGAAACCATAGAGCGCATAGGCGGCATAGACGGTCGCGAAAGCGCCGACGGCGCCGACCCCGGTCAGGATCGCGGGAATATCGGCCTTGGCGAAGACCGGAAGCGCGAGTCGGCGGTCGCGCCGCCTCAGCCACTCGCCGCAGGCGAACAGGGCGAGCGAGAACAGCGCCGCAGCCGCGATGCGCGCACGCGGCCCTAGCAGCCCAGCCTCGATGGTGACGCGAACAAGCAGCACCGCGCCGAGCGCGGTCGTCAATCCGCCAAGGATCGCGGCCCATCGCCCACCGATCAGGCTTTCGAGATCGCGCCCCCTGGCAGCCGGCTGACCCGGTACAGGCCCGCCGTCCTGCGGCCCGGCGCCTTCGGTCGGTGCTTGCGCTTCATCCTCGCCGGATTGCGGCCCATCCTGCGGAAGATCTGGTTGCGCATCAAAACCTTCGGCATCTCCGGCCGCCGGGTCCGTCGGCTCCGGTTCCACCGCCGCCGGTTCGGCGGGCCGGTCCGTCGGCAGAGGCTCCTGATCGCGCGTGCTGCCCGGGCCGGCAGCGCCGCTGCTTGCGATCCGCGCAAGCGCCTTGCGCAGCGTCTCGACGTCGCGCGCCAAATTCGCGTTGTCAGACTTCAGGTCCGAAATCTGAGTCTGCCACGCACTGGTCCGGTTTATCGCGACAATGGACATGATTATCGCAGCGACCGGCACCAGCAGCACAAGCGCCGCGATCAGAACAATTCCCAAGAAACCACCCACATCGAACGCATTGTCGCGGATGGCGCAGTATTTCACGAAACCCGAACGGTAGCGAGTCCGCCTCCCGCCGGAACCGGTGACAAATCAACAACAATTCAAGACGCGGGCCGATGCGTCGAAGCGAAAGCCTAATAGGTATAGACGCGCTCGAGCCTGATATTTCCTTGCGAAAGCGACCGCAGCAATTGCGAGAGGGACGCCGTCCTGATCTCGAGCAGATGGCGGTAGCCGCCCATGCCAGGGCGTGGAATCGTGGCGATGATCTTCGTTCCGTCGGGCGGCGTCATCCGCTTGTTCTCCGACAGGACGGACACCATGATATCGTCATTGCCGGCGATTTCGGCGATCTCGCCGCCGATCGCGGCAATCCGCTCCAGGAGCGAAAGATACTGCGGCCCCGTCGCGGTCTCGATCAACACCCATTGATAGCCGGCCCCGGCGATCTCGATGCCTCCAAGTTCGGAGAGCTGGCTTGGTGGAACGTTGCGCACGACGGTGCGGATTTTCGACTGCGGCTTCGCGGGGGTCGCCAATGTGGCGGCGAAGACCTCCGCATATCCGGCCTTGGCGAGCCACTCGCCCGACAAGGCGATCCGGCGTTCCCAGCCCCGCATCGGCTCTGTCACGGGCTCAGCCCAAAGCCCGCGAACCGCCTTGATGAAATCGTAGTCGTACCAAGGGGAGCGCTCGAGAAACCGCGCATAGTCGGCGGTCACCTGCGCGTCGAAACGGTCCTGCGGCGTCTTTTCGTGTCCACGCAGCGCCTCGGCAGCCCGGCCGACCGTGTTCTCGTAGAGCGCCTTCATCGCCATGCCGAAGGTAAAGCTGGCGCCCGTTACATACATGGGAATGCGTGCTTCGAGCGGCAGTTCACTGGCGCTGTCGCTCTCGGCCGTGCGGTTCAGCGCGCAGGCAGAACGCCAGAATCCGGTGATTGCCTCGATATAGTCGAAGCCGCTAGCATCCGCGCCGCCTTGCAGCGATTGCGCCAAACCCTGCTGGGTATAGGCGACGTGCCACTCGGGATAGGAAAAAAAGGAAGCGGCCTCGTTTCGTTGCCAGCCAGGATTTACCAGGATCGGCTCATACGGACCCGACGCCGGGGTTCCACGGCAGGACGTCTCGACATAGACGGCGGGCGCGGCGAGCGCGATCGCAACCAGCACCAAGGCCACGAAAGCCCGCAGAAGCCAGCGCCACAGGAAACGAACCACCAGTTGCCCTCCTGTTCGAATGGTCAGCGAAATCGCGACGGCGCCACATTGCGCCACGCCAGCGCCGCGAATTCCGACTCAACGCAATTTCCAGTTGGAGCCTTTTGCAATATCGCGCGTACGAAACACAAGGTTTGACATCCCGGATTTCGCGATCGGCGACCTCCACGCGGGTGTCGGCGAAATGCGAAGCGTGCTGCACTCCAGGAGAACGGAAGAGCGCTGCGCAAGCTTCCGCATTCAGCAATATTGCACGCCGGATCAGAAAAACTGCCGCGACCCGATTGCGCTCGTCTGATATTCCCTAGCAACAAACCCTTGCCGGAGTCCCGCAATGACCGCTTCATCCCGCCTGCCATGGTTGTTGATTGTCTGCGGATGCCTGATCACGCTGACGACCTTCGGACCCCGGGCCGCAATGGGCATCTTTCAATTGCCGTTGCTGGCGGACAAGGGCTGGGATCGCCAGACATTCGGCCTCGCCATGGCGATCCAGAACCTGTTCTGGGGCTTGGGCACGCCATTCTTCGGTGCGATTGCCGACCGGTTCGGAACATGGCGGGTGCTCGCCCTTTCGGCGCTGCTCTATTGCTCCGGCCTGGTGACCATGGCCTGGGCCTCCAGCCCGATCTGGCTGCATGTCGGCGGCGGCGTCCTGATCGGCCTCGGCATTGCGGCAGGCTCTTTCGGCGTCGTGCTGGCGGCATTCGCCCGCAATGTCGAACCCGAGCAGCGCAGCCTCGCCTTCGGCTTCGGCACCGCTGCGGGCTCGATGGGCATGTTCGTGTTCGCCCCGCTCAGCCAGGCTTTGATCCAATCCGTCGGCTGGTCGGACGCGCTTGTGTGGATGGGTGCATTGATGCTGGCGATCCCGGTGCTGGCGATACCCCTGCGCGGCAACAGCCAGAGCGGCACCCAGGGTCCCGGGGCCTATGAGCAGACCGTGATGGCTGCGTTGCGCGAGGCTCTCGGCCATCGCAGCTATGTGCTGCTGGTGTCCGGATTCTTCGTCTGCGGCTTCCAGGTCGCGTTCATCACCGCGCATCTGCCGGCCTATATCGGCGATCTCGGCATTTCAGCCGGCTATGCGGTGATGGCGATCGCGCTTATCGGGCTGTTCAACATTGTCGGCTCGCTGGCCGCCGGGTTCATCAGCCAGCGCTATTCCAAGCCCATGTTCCTGGTGTGGATCTATATCTCCCGATCGATCGTTATCAGCGCCTTCCTGCTCGTGCCGCCAAGCCCGGCGAGCGTGATCGTTTTTTCGATCGTCATGGGGTTGCTGTGGCTCTCAACCGTTCCGCCAACCAACGCACTCGTGGCGGTCATGTTCGGCACACGGCATCTTGGCCTGCTGGGCGGCGTTGTCTTCCTCGGCCACCAGATCGGCTCTTTCCTGGGCGTATGGCTTGGCGGCTGGCTCAGGGACGTCACCGGCTCTTACGACACCGTGTGGTGGATCGCCGTGGCGCTCGGACTGTTCGCGGCGATCGTCCATTGGCCGATCCGCGAGGCGCCGGCGCTCCGCCCGGACTCCCTGCAGCCGGCGCAATAGCGCTATTTTTCCGGCGGGATCGGGAAGATCGCGCAGGTTTCGGTGCCCATGGCGATCAGCTTGCCGTCGCCGGTGCGGAGCGTGGCTTCGCTTACCGCGGTCGTACGGCCGAAATGGACCACCCTTCCCTCGCAGACCACTTCACCTGACTCCTTGAACAGCGGCCGGGTCAGGTTCACCTTGAACTCGATCGTGGTGTAGCCCACGCCCGCCGGCAGCTTGGTGTGGACGCAGCAGCCGAGTGCGCTGTCGAGCAGCGTCGCCATCCACCCGCCATGAACGGTCCCGAGCGGATTATAGTGCTCAAACAGCGGCACGCCGCGAAACACCGCAACGCCGTCGGAGACTTCGCTCAGATTGAAATTGAGCGTCCGGGCGATCGGGGCCGGGGGAAGCCGGCCGGCCAGCATGTCGTTGAACAGTTCCATGCCCGATTTCTGGCGGACCAACTCGATCGGTATGGT
>JAUIBM010000624.1 GCA_030428345.1 Alphaproteobacteria bacterium
CGCCTCCCGCACCCTTGCGATCCATCTTGGATTGCATCCTGTACAGATTCAACTTTTACGTGTTTTTTCGATATCATTGCCGAGCATGAAGGGGACGGCACTTGACGCAACCGCCTCAAACCGCCAATTCAGGGGCACCCCGGACCTGCGGTCGGGTGCGGCAACGTCCTGACGTGCCGTTTTCGTGCAGCCTCCAAATATTCGGGAATGTTCATGGCCGCGAATGTGGTGATCGTCGAATCGCCTGCGAAAGCAAAGACTATCAACAAATATCTCGGCAAGGACTACTTCGTCCTGGCATCCTACGGACATGTCCGCGACTTGCCGGCGAAGGACGGATCGGTGCTGCCGGACGACGATTTCTCGATGTCATGGGAAATTGACGGCAAATCCAAGACGCGCCTCTCCGATATCGCAAAGGCCGTAAAGGAAGCGGACAAGGTCATCCTGGCGACCGACCCCGACCGCGAGGGCGAGGCGATCTCCTGGCATGTGCTGCAGGTTCTGAACGACCGCAAACTGCTCAAGGGCAAGCCGGTCGAGCGCGTCGTTTTCAACGCGATCACCAAGCAGGCGGTCCTGGAAGCGATGGCGCATCCGCGCGCCCTCGACGTTCCGCTGGTCGACGCCTATCTGGCGCGCCGGGCGCTAGACTATCTGGTCGGCTTCACGCTTTCGCCGGTGCTGTGGCGCAAATTGCCCGGCGCGCGCTCGGCCGGACGGGTGCAATCCGTCGCGCTGCGCCTGATCTGCGATCGCGAATCCGAGATCGAGGCGTTCAAGCCGCAGGAATACTGGTCGATCATCGCCACGCTTGCCAATGCGCAGAACCAGACCTTTCAGGCGCGCATCGCCGAGTTCGAGGGACGCAAGCTGCAGCGGCTCGACATCGGCACCGAGGCCGAGGCGCAGGACATCAAGTCCATGCTGGACAGCGCCGTCTTCACCGTTGAGAGCGTTGAATCGAAGCCCGCGAAGCGCAATCCGTTCGCGCCATTTACCACATCGACCTTGCAGCAGGACGCCAGCCGCAAGCTCGGCTTCTCCGCCAAGCGGACGATGCAGGTGGCGCAGAAGCTGTATGAAGGCGTCGACATTGGCGGCGAGACCACCGGCCTGATCACCTATATGCGTACCGACGGCGTGCAGATCGTGCCGGAAGCGATCGGGCCGATCCGCGGCCAGATCGCCAAGAGCTTCGGCGACAGATATGTTCCGGAGAAGCCGCGTTTCTATTCGTCCAAGGCGAAGAACGCGCAGGAGGCGCACGAAGCGATCCGCCCCACCGACATCGCCCGCACGCCCAAGCAGGTTGCCGGCTTTCTCGATGAGGACCAGCGCAAGCTTTACGACCTGATCTGGCGGCGCACCATCGCCAGCCAGATGGAGTCGGCGCAGATGGAGCGCACCTCTGTCGCCATTCTTGCGGAGAACCGGGGCCGAAAGGCGGAGTTGCGGGCGTCAGGCTCCGTCATTCGCTTCGACGGCTTCCTCGCAGCCTATGAAGTGAAGACGGATGGCGAGGAAGAAGAAGACCGCCGCCTGCCCGAATTGATGCAGGGCGAGCGGCCGCGTCGCGAGGATGTCGAGGCGAAACAGCACTTCACCGAGCCGCCGCCGCGCTATTCGGAGGCTTCGCTCATCCGCAAGATGGAAGAGCTCGGCATTGGCCGGCCTTCCACCTATGCGGCGACGCTTTCGACCCTGCAGGACCGCGACTATGTCGTGCTGGACAAGAAGCGGTTCGTGCCACAATCCAAGGGGCGGCTGGTCACCAGCTTCCTTGAAGGGTTCTTCAGGCGTTATGTCGAGTTCGATTTCACCGCCGAACTGGAGGAGAAGCTCGACAAGATTTCAGCCGGCGACCTCGCCTGGAAGGACGTGCTCCGCGATTTCTGGAACCAGTTCTCGGCAAGCGTCGATGAGATCAAGGACCTGCGCGTCAGCCAGGTTCTCGACATGCTCAACGAGGAACTGGCGCCGCTCGCCTTCCCGCCGCGCGAGGAAGGCGGCGATCCGCGCATATGCCCGACTTGCGGCACTGGACAGTTGAGCCTCAAGATCGGTCGCTTCGGCGCGTTCGTGGGCTGCTCGAACTATCCCGAATGCAATTTCACCCGGCAGTTGGGTGCGGGCGACCAGGGC
>JAUIBM010000625.1 GCA_030428345.1 Alphaproteobacteria bacterium
CATTCGCGATGCGACCCGCTCCACTTTCTTGTTGTCTCACGCTGGGCCGCGTCTCGCGGCAGTCCACGCCCCCTCTCAGGCGGAGCGCGACGCCGGGCCGCGCGAGAATGCGCGCGGCCCGGTTCATTCAGCTGGTGCGGTGCGTCAGCAGCCGTTCACGCCGGCCATCGCGCCTTCGCAAGCCTTTTCCTTGGAAATCCAGCCGGCATCGATGACGACGCCCAGATTGTCCTTGGTGATCGGAACCGGCTTCAGGAACATCGCGTTCATCTCGACGCCCTTGGCGCCGCCGGACCACTTCACGGCGCCGTCGACGGCTTCCATCGCGGTGCCGTCGGCGAGCGCTGCGGCGATGTTGCCGGCAGCCTTGCCCAGTTCACGCGCGTCCTTCCAGACGGATACGGTCTGCGTGCCGCGTGCGACGCGGTTCAGAGCCGCATGGTCGCCGTCCTGTCCGGAAACCGGAACCGAACCGGCCATGCCCTGCGCGGCCAGGGCCGCCACGACGCCGCCTGCCATGCCGTCATTTTCGGAAACGACCGCGTCGACCTTGTTGTTGTTGGCCGTCAGGATCTGCTCCATGTTCTTCTGGGCGTTGTCAGGCTTCCAGCCATCGGTGTAGCTCTCACCGACATTCTTGATCTTGCCCGCGTCCATGGCGTCCTTGAGGATTTCCATGATGCCCGCGAACAGGAAGTCCGCATTCGGGTCGCCCTTGTCGCCCTTGATGAAGGCGTAATTGCCCTCGGGCTTGACGGCGAACACCGCCCGCGCCTGCATGCGGCCGACTTCCTGGTTGTCGAATGTCAGGTAGAAGGCGCGGTTGTCTTCGATCAGGCGGTCATAGCCGACGACCGGAATGCCCTCGGCGGCGGCCTTGTCGATGGCCGGACCTACCGCATCCTTGTCGACCGAAAGGATCACCAGGGCGTTGGCGCCCTGCGCGATCAGGCTTTCAACGTCGGTGAGCTGTTTGGCGGCCGAAGCCTGCGCGTCCGCGGAAATGTACTTGTCGCCATTGGCTTCGATGGCGGCCTTCATGGCTGCTTCGTCGGTTTTCCAGCGTTCTTCCTGGAAATTCGACCAGGACACGCCGATCGTCTTTCCTGCGGCCATCGCCGCGCCGGAAACAGACATGGCAAGAGCGGCGCCAGCAAGCGCCAGAATATAGCGTTTCATCATAGTTCCTCCCGGTGCAGATGCACCCAACCCGGTTTCGACCGTCCGGCAGATCGCTCTGGCGATCGCGGACGATTGCGTGAGCCCTTTATTTCGAGGCTCGAAAAAAATCGTGACGCAGCACGCAAGCTGTGTCAAGGTGAATTTGCATCCCGGCTATCTTGTTGCAATGCATCATCTTTTTGTTGCGCCGCAAAGAATGTACGGGATGCGGTTGCGTGGGGAGGACGCATCAGGGAATGCAGAAAATCGTGAGGTCCGACGATTTGCGCCGCCAGAACAGGCGCGGCATTCTGGCCGCCTTGCGGCGGCTGGGAGCGACCTCGCGCACGGCACTCAGCGCCGCGACCGACCTGAGCAATTCGACCGTCACCCTCATCACCGGCGCGCTGCTGGAGGCCGGTGCGCTGGTGCAGACGGAAGCGGGCGAGGCGAGTGCGCGCCGCGGCAGACCGCAGGTCGCGCTCGCATTGAACCCGCGCATCGCCAGCGTCGGCGTTCTCACCGTGACGCTCAATCGCCTCTCCGCAACCGTGATCGACTATGCGGGCAATCGCCTGCCGGAGCGCATCCTGCGCATCGACACCAAGGCGACGGGCGAAGCCGCGCTCCGCAAGGCGTGCGTCGCGCTGATGCGCGAGGCGCTTGCGCAGCAGGACGAAGACGCCGGCCCGCT
This sequence comes from Alphaproteobacteria bacterium, assembly GCA_030428345.1. Taxonomy (GTDB): domain Bacteria; phylum Pseudomonadota; class Alphaproteobacteria; order Rhizobiales; family Rhizobiaceae; genus BOKV01. The sequence continues at coordinate 1,856 of JAUIBM010000625.1, forward strand.
GCGGCAGATCACCATCGCGGTCCAGGGCATCGCCGACGCGGAAGGCGAGCAATTGTTGTGGTCGCCGGTCACCGCGCTGACCCAGGCGCCGATCGGCCTGTGGATGAGCGAGGCGTTCGGCGTCCCGGCCACTGTCGCCAATGACTGCGCCATGATCGCCGCTGCCCTGCACTGGCGTGAGCCTCAGCGCTACAGCGACAATTTCGCCGCCATCCCGCTGGCGCACGGCGTCGGCATGGGGCTGTTCGTCAACGACCAGCTCTATAGCGGCCGGTCCGGCGCGGCCGCCG
>JAUIBM010000048.1 GCA_030428345.1 Alphaproteobacteria bacterium
GCTGGGACTGACGGAATCGTCCGATCCCGAGATCATGCAGGCCAATATGGACAAGCGGTGCGATGCGACGCTCGACGCGGAGCGGCAGCGTGCGGCGATCCGCGATGCCATCGCCTTCAAGAAATACGAGTTCGACGCGCATGGCGTCGAGATGAACCAGCGCTACAAGTCGGGTGCGGTCCAGACGGACGGGCAGATGGAGCCCGCCTATGAGCTTGACGCCGAACTGCATTACCAGCCCACGACCTGGCCCGGCGCGCGCATCCCGCATGCCTGGGTGTTCGACCGCCATGGCGGCAAGCACTCGACCCTCGACCTGGTCGGTCACGGCCGTTTCACGATCCTCACAGGGATCAGCGGCGAGGCCTGGGCCGAGGCGGCCGGGAGCGCCGCCGCCGCTATGGGAATCGACCTCGTCGCTCACGTCATCGGGCCGCGGCGCGATTTCGTGGATCATCATGGCGATTGGGCCCGGGCGCGCGAAGTCGGCGAGAGCGGCTGTGTGCTGGTGCGTCCAGATCACCACATCGCATGGCGAGCCGAGGAACTTTCAGACAATCCGGAAGCGGACCTGATCCGGGTGCTTTCGGCAATCCTGCATCGCGGCAAGGCCGCCCCCCGCCCGGCGGCACGATAGGGAGTTTCGAGATGGAAACGCACGAACAGGGCTTCTTCACGGAAGAGAATTCGGCCGAAGTGGTCATCGGCCGCAACGCCAACGCAAAGGACAAGCGGCTGGCCGAGGCGATCGCGGTGATCATCCGGCATCTGCATGCCGCAATCAAGGAGATCGAACCGACCCAGAAGGAGTGGTTCGAGGCGATCAAGTTCCTCACCGAGACCGGCCATATGTGTAATGACTGGCGGCAGGAATTCATCCTGCTGTCGGACGTGCTGGGCGTGTCGATGCTGGTTGACGCGGTCAACAACCGCAAGCCGACCGGCGCCTCGGAATCGACGGTGCTCGGGCCGTTCCATGTCGCCGACGCGCCGGAACTGCCGATGGGCTCCAATATCTGCCTGGACCAGAAGGGCGAACCCATGCTGGTCAGGGGACGCATTGTGGGAACCGATGGCGCGCCGATCGACCGGGTCAAGATCGATGTCTGGCAGGCCAATGACGAAGGCTTCTACGACGTTCAGCAAAAGGGCATCCAGCCCGATTTCAACCTGCGCGGCGTCTTCCGCACCGGGCCGGACGGCAGCTATTTCTTCAAGGGCGTGAAGCCCCGATACTACCCCATTCCCGATGACGGTCCGGTGGGCAAGCTGCTCGGAAAGCTCGGCCGCCATCCCTATCGTCCGGCGCATCTGCACTACATTCTGGAAGCGGATGGCTACGAGACGCTGGTCACCCATATCTTCGACCCGGACGACGCCTATATCAATTCGGACGCGGTGTTCGGGGTGAAGGAGAGCCTGCTAGCGGAATTCGAATGGGTGGAGGACCCCGACCGGATCAGCAATGCCGGCATGGAGGGGCCCTATTACGAAGTCGTGCACGATTTCGTGCTGGTGCCCGCAAAGGCCTGAAGGGGCCTGCCCAGGTGAGGGAAATCTGCCCGCAGCGCATGTGCGGCGCGGGCGGTTTTCGCGGCTGAGCGGCGACCGGCAGTCAATGCCGGGAGCTACTTCACGCCACCGCTTCGAGTCCTTGGGCGATTGACGCGTTGGCGGTCGCTTCCCATTCCAGATTGCCCGCATAGCGGTAGGCGAGCCGGCCCTTCTCATCCATGGCGAAGAGATGAAGCCAGCGATTGTCGAACAGGTCCCGCACGCCTTCGTGCCGCTTCAGGATGTCGTTCATCGCTTCGCAAGGCGCCTCTATGCAGACGGTCAGGCGAAGCGGATCGTGCACATGGCGCTCGCCGTCGTGAACCGATTGCCAGGGCAGGCCGGAGCGCAACACTCCGCCATTGCCCTCAAGAACGCCGATCCCGCCAACCACGTTGTGCAGTAGCTTGTTGCCCGAGCCGAAGGTCTTCGGGGCGACGGTCGAGCCGTAGTATTGCAGGCTGATCCAACTCGCGACGACGACCGGCGCGGTCATGATCAGTTCCAGTACGCCGAAGCCGCTCGTGCTGTCCTGCGTCCAGTCATAATCGTGCAGGAATGCGCGTCCCCCGAGGCTGCGGCCCGCGGTGCGGGTGCGCGGTGCGGCGATGAAGGCCTTGCAGCCTGCCAGCGCCCACTCCGGGCGCACCTCCGCCCAATCGCGGGCCCGAATTGCGATCCCGCCTCCATTGGCTGCGCGTGGCAGGCGCAGGGCACGCTCCGCGCGGGTGAGCTTGCCTGCGGCTTCCAGCCACTGGCGGACCTTTGGGAGATCGGTGGCGTGCTCGCCCGAGGGGGCATCGCGATCATAAAGGGTGACAGCGTCGGTTGTCGTGTCATGCAAAGCGGCGACGAACAGCGTATCGGCGGGCACGGCGATGCCGCGTGCGGCCAATCCCCGGCGCGTGTCGGGATCGTTCAGCAACCGCGCAAGCAGCCGCGCATTGACTTCGCCCGAATATCCGCCGCATGCGCCGCAGTTGAGACCGCTCGCGAACGGATTGTTGGCGACCGTGGCGCCGTGTCCGGCTAGAAGAACGATCCGTGCGAAGCCGTCGGTCAGCGACATTGCCCGAAGCACCTTCTCGGCGGCGCCGATCCTGGTGTGAAGGTCGAGCTCAGGGTCGAAACGCGGCGCGGGATCACGCGGCGAACGGCTCCGGCCAAGACCGAAGGCGTCCAGCAACAGCTTGCCGAGATAGACCGGACCCGTCGCCTCGACGAAGGCGAAGGACGAGACCGCGGCAAGCTTGAAACGGCCCCAGGCTCTCCTGGCTCGCGCGCCATAGCGCGCGGCGAGATCGCGTTCATGGGCATCGGCCTCACCGGCGCGAGACGCAACCGCCGGGTTCAGCAGGACGGGAAGCCTCAGTTCCGGGACATCCGACGCGAACCGCTTGTGCCGTGCCGCGATGCCGAAGAAGCCGACGAATCCGAGCGTCTCGATGGACGGATCGACACTTTCGAGCGCGCGCCGGAAAACCTCGGAGCGAACATCGATGCAAAAGGCCGCCTGCAGCGCCGGACGGCCAGCGGAAGCAGCAGGCGCGGCATGCGCCATCCTGCCGGCCAGCGCGTCCTGCGATGCTCGCTCGGCGGATTCCTGCAATATCTCGTCGACGATGTCGTCCGCGTCCGGCGCGAGCGGCGCGGCGTGGGCGAGCCGGACCTCCGCCCATTGCGCGCCTATCGCAGCCTCGTGCCGGGAATAGATCGCCTGTTCCCAGAACAGCCTTATCGCGAGGAGATCGGAAATGGTTGCGTCGGTGCCGCCTGCCAGTTCGGCACGCCACAATTCGTAGCGCGCATATTGCGCCCAGCCGGCGAGCGACAGCAGGAGTTGATGGAAATAGCTGCTCATGGCGGCATCGGCGAGGCCGAGCCGGCCCACCGCCTGCGCGATCGCCATGCCGGGCCGATCGGGCGCCTCGGCGACAAGGCTCGCGAAGCCTTCGAGGCCGATGATCTCGGGCGTCAGGTCGTGGGTTGCATGGGCCCGCCACGCCGCCCAGGCCGACTTGCCGCGCGGGGCGGCCCAGAGCGCTTGTCCCTGGTCGAAATAGCCGCCCGCCCAAGCCCCAATGCGATCGGCGATCAATCCCGGCCAATCGACTCCGCTTGTCGTGGCCGCCAGATCGCCGATGGTCGCAAGGGGCTGCGGCGCCGGCCTGTCCCTCGACGCCGCCATCCTGAGCGCCGCCTGATCGCGGGGTTTGCCCGCGTGCGGCGAGGCCTCGAGCGCCGCAGCCAGATGATCGTCGGCAATCGCTCCGGCCGCGATCCTGTCCCGATACCATTTCCTCGGCATGGCGACCGGTACGTCGCCGACGCGTGCAAGTCTGGCGCCCGCCTCGGCCAGCGTTTCGGACGTCTGGCCAAGAAACGGATTGACCGCCACGGAAGAGGCGAGCGGCCAGAGCGGGGGAATCTGTCGTACTGCCGCCTGCACCGCCGCTTCGATCGAAGGGTGGTCGGTCAGATGGCCATTGCGAGCGATGGTCATGGAAGTCATCTCCTTCGAGAGGGTCACGAAGCGCGGCCTGTGGCCCAGTTGCCGATCAGCCGGTCAAAAACGGCGTTTGCGTAGAGACCGTTGGACAGATGGACACGCAGGCCCGCGGCGGCGGGGTGCATGGCCCAGAGCGGAAACAGGGCCTGAGCCACGGCGACGAGGCCAAAGCTTGACACGGCTAGCGCCAGCAGTGCCCATTCGAGCGGTCCGGGCGCCGGCGTCGGCGGCAGGGACCCGGCGGTCAGCCACTCGGCGACGGTTTGCAGCGCGAAATAGCTGAGCGAGGCGGCGACGGCATAGACAGCAGTGCGCCTGGTAAGCGTGCGCGGCGCGGAATCGGCCAGTCCCTGGGCAAGCAAATAGGCGACGCCGAAGATCAGGATGGCGCCGAGTGCTACCGCTTGGGGGGACTTGGACTCGAACCCGAAGGCAAGGCCGATGAGGCCATAGATCGCCAGCGCCAAGGCGAAGGCGCGCAACACCGCCCAGCCATTCGGGACGGCGATCGGACCCGGTCTGCGGATTCCCGCCACCATCTCCACGGCCCCACCGGAGGCAAGGAAGGCATGCGCCTTGTAGAGCGAATGCGCCACGATATGCAGGAGGGCGAGCGGGAACAGCGCGAGCCCGCACTGCATGATCATGAACCCCATCTGGGCGATGGTGGACCAAGCAAGCGAGTTCTTGACCGCCGACTGGGAGAGCATTGCCAACCCGCCGAAGAGGGCGGTGAATCCGCCGATGACGACCAGGATCGCAAGCACGCCAGGCGCGAGCAACATCACGTCGGAAAAGCGGATCAGCAGGAAGCCGCCGCCGTTTATCACCCCCGCATGCAGGAGCGCGGAGACCGGCGTTGGCGTCTCCATCACCTCGGTGAGCCAGCCATGGATCGGGAACTGCGCCGATTTCAGAACGGCGGCGAATGCAAGCAAGGCGGCCGCCGCGGTCGTGGCCGCGGGCATCCCACCCTGCGGCGCCTATCAGTGCCGTGTCGCCGATCCGCGCGACAATGAACTTCTTGCGCGCCGCCCTGATCGCCTGTTTGCGATCGCCATAAAACAGCAGGAGCCGATCGAGGCACAGGCTGGTTGCGATCCAGGCGAAGACGAAATGGACCAAATTGCCCGCCTGCACGAGCAGAAGCACTGCCGCCAATGTCGCGGTCATCCAGCCCAGAAAGGCGCCCTGGCGCGCCTCGCCGTCGAGATAGGTGGCCGAATAGCGCAGCACGACCCAGCCGATGAACGAGACGAGGAGGAGCATGGTCGTGCTCGTCACGTCGAGCCTGGTCGAAAGCCCAATGCCTGCAAACCCAAGCACCGGGCCGGTGGCCGCGCCCCGCCAGACCAGAAGGGCGGTCGACGCAAGCGCCGCGCAAAGCGCAATCAGCGCCGCGGCTTGCGCCATTCCCGCAAGAAAGCGCGGGCGACGGCCGGGAAAAAGGATCGACGCCCCGGCCACGAGAAGGAGGACAGCCGGTGCAATGATAGGCACAAGAACATAGGACATGGTTGGTTCGCCTTCGCTGCGATTGGTAGCGTTGCAGCTTCTAGGCCAAGCCGAATTGCAAGAAAAATACATTGTCCTCGACTATTCGTTCTGTTTAGATGAACGTTATGGCCGAGCTTAATTTTCACCACCTGCGCTATTTCCACACCGTTGCGCATGAGGGGAACCTGACGCGTGCCGCGCAGCGACTGAACGTTTCGCAATCGGCTGTTTCGACTCAAATCAGACTGCTTGAGGAACGTCTTGGACAGGCGCTGTTCGAGCGTCGGGGGCGATCCCTGCAGCTTACCGAGGCGGGCCGCATCGCGCTCGACCACGCGGACGCCATTTTCGCGACGGGCGAGGAACTGGTGAACACGCTCGGCGAACGGCCCTCCGGGCGGAGGCAGGTTCTGCGCGTCGGTTCGCTGGCGACGCTTTCCAGAAACTTCCAGATCGGCTTCCTGCGTCCGCTGCTCGGCCGTAACGATGTCGAAGTCGTCATCCGATCGGGTGCGCTCGCAAACCTTCTGCAACAATTGGAATCCCATCGCCTGGACGTGGTCCTCGTCAATACTTCCCCGCCTCGCGACGCCGCTACCCCATGGATATCTCATGCGATCGCCGAGCAGCCTGTCAGCCTGGTGGGAACGCCCGGCCGTATCGGCGCGGGCGCCTCCTTCAGGGAATTGCTTGACCGCGAGCCGCTCATCCTGCCCACGGTCGAGAGCAGCTTGCGCTCCGGCGTGGAGGCACTGCTCGACAGGCTGCAGATCCGGCCCCGCATCGCGGCGGAGGTGGACGACATGGCCATGATCCGGCTTCTGGCGCGCGAAGGCGTGGGGCTTGCCGTCGTGCCGCCGATCGTCGTCAAGGACGAACTGGAGACCGGGCGGCTGGTCGAGGCGGCGCAACTGCGTGAACTGACCGAGACGTTCTACGCGGTGACGCTCTCCCGGCGATTCCCGAACCCGCTGCTACGGGAATTGCTCGACAAGTCGGAAGATTGGAAAGGTGGCGACGCAGGCGGGCCATGAAGTTTGAACGGGTCGGGAAGGGCAATTCCCGTGTTGCGCGCCCGGGCATCGGCAGCGCCGATGCCCGGGCGGCGTTCTTCAATCAGGCGGGAAAGCGGAACAGGTCGGCGTCGGGATCCTTTCCGCCGGTGATCGCCGCGGCGACGATCTCGGCAGCGATCCTGGAAAAGGTTATGCCATTGCCGCCAAATCCCATGACAGCGTGAACATTTTCCAGGCCCGGAACCGCGCCAATGAAGGGCAGTCCGGTATCCGTGCTGCCGAAAGGGGCGGCCCAGCGACTGTGCGGAGGATAGAGCTTCACGCCGATCAGATCCTCGACCTTGGCGACAATTCTGTCCGTTCTTGCTGCGAGCTTCGCCGGATCGTCAAAGGCGTGCGGGTCTTCTTCATCCTCTCCACCCGCAATGACGCTGACATCGGTTGCCATGCGCAAATAGAGGTAAGGGTCGCTCGCCTCCCAGACCAGGAAATCCGGCAGCCATTCGGGCACGGCCGATCGTGGCTTCGCGGCAATCGCCCAGGTCGAGATGATGGAGTGCCGGGGGCTCTGGAGCCGCTTGAGAAACTCATAGCCGCTGCAAAAGATCACGTGGCGGGCAATGATCAGCTGTCCATCCGCTGTGGCGCAGGCGACGCGCCCATCCACTGGCAGAACATCGGTGATCTCGACCGGGCTCACCACTCTCAGCCCTCGCGACTGGGCGCCCCTTATCAGGCCGGCCGTCAACTGGGCCGGATTCGCGCTGGCGGAATCCTTCGAGACGATCGAGGCGGGACGGTCTATCCCGAACTCCGATTGGGTCGCGGCCCGATCAAGGAAGCTGGCGTCGATCCCGGCCTTTTGCCTGATCCTTGCCTCGGTCCCGAGCGAGCGGGGTCCCAGTTCGTCGCCTGAAAGATAGAGCGTGTTCTTTGCCCGCATCGAGCAAACGATGCCGAGGTCGTCGACCAGATCGACAAGCGAACGAACCGCGTCGCGCGAGCGCCACCAGGCGCGCATGGCCTTGTCCTCGCCGATCTTCCTTGCGAGCACATGCAGCGGAACGTCGATCTCGTGCTGGATCATCGCGGTGCTGTCGAGGCTGCTGCCGCGCACCGGCTCACGCCTGTCCACCATCATGACGTCACGTTTGCCGTCGCAAAGTCTCTCGGCCATCAGCGCCCCGCTGATTCCGCTTCCGATCACAAGTATTCCGCAGGTCTGCGACGGCAAATTCCGGAAGTGGCGCACGGAAATGCGCGGGGTCTTTGCCCAGCAGGAAGTATTTTCGTGAAGTTTCTTCTTCTCGACCAGTGCCTCGTCGGCGTCATGGCTGCCGCGTCGGTCGGATTTCATCTGCGGTCCCCGCTGGGTCAACCTTCCACAACGGCACAGCGCCGGCAACGTTCCATTGCCCGCAACGTCAATCCGCATTGAATGACGCGTTGGATGTCGGTCGGGACGCTTGCCGGCATCGAAGGCGCCCGGTTGTCCGGCCCCTGCCGAATTCCGGGTGGAGGCCGCGTTTGCTTCAACGCCTCTCCGGGAGACGGGCCGCGAGTGAGACCTCGCGACCCGATGCCCTCCTTCTGAAATAAATTTCAGTTAATGAAAAATATGCTGAAACTGTTGACTCGCTCCAGTCGTCTTATCTAAAGAAGGTCTTGTGCAATCAATTTTGTACATTGAAATTTCTTGCACGGAGGGCCGATTTCCTCGAGAGTCGGATAAGCAGGGAACCAAGCGGAGGAACAAATGAGCAGAGTTGGATTGGCCGGGGTCGTCACCGCGGCAGCGTTATCTTTCGGACTTGCGTCGGCGAGCGGTGCGGCCGCGGAGAGCAAGTTCCAGTGCAAGCCGGGCGAGACCTACATCATGAATGTGATGGTCTCGGCGCATCCCTACTGGGTGCCGGTGTATCAGGGCTTCAAGCAGGCGGCCGCCGCCATGGGCTGCGAGACCATCTTCTCGGGCACGCCCGACTATGACATCACCAAGCAGATCGCGTCCTTCGAGCAGGACCTGGTCAAGAAGCCGGCCGGCATCCTCCTGCATCCCATGCAGTCGGACCCGTTCATCGAGCCGATCAACCGCGCCATTGCCGACGGCGTCCAGGTCGTCACCTTCGCGGCAGACTCGCCAAAGTCGAACCGGACCGGTTACATAACGTCAGACAATGTCGCCGAGGCCAAGTTCGCTGCAGAGGAAATCGTCAAGCAGGTCGGCAAGAGCGGCGAATACGCCGTCCTTGAGAATCCGGGCCAGAGCAATCACGACCTGCGGGTGACCGCGCTGATCGACTACATGGCGGAAAACTATCCGGACATGAAGCTTGTCGGCCGGCAGGCGACGAACCAGGATAGCAACGCCGCCTATCGCGCCACCGCCTCGATCCTCCAGGCCAATCCCGAGCTGGACGCCATGTGGATCCCCGAGGCCGGTTCCGCCGAGGGCGCCGTCGCTGCTGTCCTGGAGGCCAAGGCAAAGGTGCTGATCATGCACGCCGACGTCACGCCGACGACACTCGAACATATCAAGGCGGGCAACATCCACATGTCGCTGAACCCCAACCAGGGCGTCCAGGGCTTCATGGGCTTCATCGCCACCTTCCTGGCGGCTCATTCCGACATGTTCGACCCGTTCAACGACTACAAGACCTCGGGCTACAACCCGATGCAGATCCCGTTCGTCGACAATGGCTTCGCCGTGATCACCAAGGAGAACGCCGACTCGTTCGATCTGAACAAGTACATGGAAGGGCGCGACCCGAGCTGAGGCCTGCGACAGCGACAATCGCCCGCGCCTGCTGCAATGGCAGGCGCGGGCCCGGCGAAATCACCGCACCCGAACCCGTGAAGCGAAGTCATGGAAATGCCCGGCGACCGTCAAGACGATCTTATCCTCGAGATCAGGAACATGTCGAAATCCTTCGGGCCGATCCATGCCCTGCGGGGCGTCGGCTTCGGCCTGCGTCGCGGTGAGATCCACGCCGTCGCGGGCGAAAACGGCGCCGGAAAGTCGACCCTGATGAACATCATCGACGGTATCCTGCGCGCCGACGAGGGAACAATCCTCATCGACGGTCAGGAGGTCGAGATCACATCCCCGGCTGTTGCGCAGGGACTGGGAATAGGCTTCGTCCACCAGGAGATCGCATTGTGCCCGGACATGTCGGTCGCCGAGAATATCTTCATGGCGACGACCAACACCAGCAGGTCGGTGCTGATGAACTATGCCGATCTCGAACGTCGCGCCAGGCACATAATGGGCCGGCTCGCGGACATCGATCCGGCCGCGCGGGTGCGCACTCTTTCCATATCGCAGCAGCAACTGGTCGAGATCGCCAAGGCGCTGTCGCTCGACTGCCGGGTGCTGATCCTGGACGAGCCGACGGCCGCGCTGACCGAGCGCGAGGCCAAGGTGCTCTTCGAGATCGTGCATGCGCTGGCCGGGCAGGGCATCTCGATCATCTACATCTCGCATCGCATGGCGGAGATATTCGATCATTGCGACCGCGTGACCGTCCTGCGCGATGGGCAGTACATCAAGACGATGAATGTCCGCGAGACCACGCCACGCGAGGTGGTCAACGCCATGGTCGGGCGGGTCGTCGACAGCCTGTACCCGGAGAAGCAGCGAGATGGGGAGCGCACCGGCGAGATCCTGCTCGAGGTTCGCAATCTCACGGAGAAATCGCGCTTTCGCAACGTTTCCTTCCGGCTCGAAAAGGGCGAAATCCTTGGCCTTGCCGGGTTGATCGGCGCGGGACGCAGCGAAATCGCCAAGGGGGTCTGCCGGATCGAGGGGGAAGTGACCGGCGAGGTCGAACTTGCGGGACGCCCGCTCGCCCTGCGCGACTATGGCGACAGCATAAGACAAGGCATCGTCTATCTTTCGGAAGACCGAAAAGGGGCAGGACTGTTTCTCGAAATGGGGATCGCCGCCAATATCTCGGCCCTTGATCTGCGACAGATCGCCCGCGGCCTTGGCATCATCGACGAGACGGCGGAGACCGAACAGGCCACCCGGCTCGGCGACCAGCTCAATC
>JAUIBM010000049.1 GCA_030428345.1 Alphaproteobacteria bacterium
AAGAGGCGCGCCTTCTCCGCCTCATAGGCTGCGATCGACGCGCTCTTGACGTGGCCGAACCCCTTCACTCTCTCGGGCTGGCGGGCGAGTTCGGCGGCAAGGGCGCAATTGTGCTCGCCAAGCTCGCGAGACAGTTTGCCCACCAGCTTGATGTAGTCGGCGACCAGCCTCCGCTCTGTCCGGCGTTCATGGGTGTATCCGAACGGATCGAGCGGCGTGCCGCGCAGGAATTTCATGCGTTGCGGCACCCCGAAGACCGGCCCGATCCACGGCCCGAAGGCGATCTTGCCCGGATGGCCGGTTCGCGGGTCGGTGCGCGCGATGATCGGCGGCGCAAGGAGGTGGGTGATCTTGAAATCGCCCTCGAACTGGGCCTGCAATCTTTCGTGGAACGATTTGTCCCGATGCAGCCGGGCGACCTCGTATTCGTCCTTGTAGGCCATCAGCTTGAAGGCGTTGCGCGCCACCGCCTCGGCAAACCCGTGCTGCGCGCCGATCCGCGCTTCCGCCTCGCGCGCCTGCGCGACAAGGCGTGCGTATCGGCGGGCATAGGCCGCGCTCTGATACCGGGTGAGGAAGGCGCGGCGCGTCTCGACGATTTCGTCCAGCGTCAGCGCTTCTTCCTGCGGCGCCTGCGCCAGCCCCGCGACCTCGCGGACGGCTTGCGGTTCGACAGCCGAACGCCGGCCCCAATCGAAGGCGGCAAGGTTCATCGCCCTTGCCGTGCCGTTGAGTTCGATCGCCTGTCGTATCGCCGCAAGACTGATCGGCACCAGGCCCTTCTGCCAGGCGTGGCCGAGCAGGAACATGTTGGAGGCAATGGCGTCGCCGAACAGCGCGCTCGCCAGGTCGCTGGACGATACGAGCGCCACCGCGTCGCCGCCGGCCGCGCGTTCGATGGATTTCAGCGTCGCCGCCTTGCGGAAGTCGATCGCCGTGTTCTTCACGAAAGACGCCGTCGGCGCGAAATGATCGTCGATCACCGCATGCGTCCGCCCCCTGGAAAAGGTCGCCAGCGATCTGGGCGAGGCGGCCACCACCACGTCGAATCCGAGAACGAGGTCGCTTTCGCCCGCGCCGATGCGCACGGACGCCAGGTCGGCAGAAGAACGGGCAAGCTTGAGATGCGAGACGACCGCGCCGTTCTTCTGCGCAAGGCCCGTCTGGTCGAGCGTTTGCAGCGCGAGGCCGTCGATGTGGGCGGCCATGGCGAGGACGGCACTGACGGTAATCACCCCCGTCCCGCCGATACCGGTGAGCAGCATGTGATAGGGTTTGCCGCCAAGAACAGGCAATTGCGGCATTGGCAGCGCATCGGCGTCGAAGGTCCCGGCCCTCGCCTTCGGCTTGCGCAAGGAGCCGCCTTCGACAACCACGAAGCTCGGGCAGAACCCCTTCACGCAGGAAAGATCGGTGTTGCAACTCGACTGGTTGATGCGGCGCTTGCGCCCGAATTCGGTCTCCTGCGGTTCGACGGAAATGCAGTTTGAAACGGCCGAACAGTCGCCGCAGCCTTCGCAGACGAGTTCGTTGATGAAGGCGCGTTTGGTGGAGACGGGATAGTCGCCCTTCTTCCTGCGCCGGCGCTTTTCCGCGGCGCAGACCTGGTCGTAGATCAGCACGCTGACGCCGGGAAGCTCGCGCAATTCGCGCTGGACCGCATCGAGTTCGTCGCGATGGGCGAGGCTGACGCCCTTCGGCAGGCGCCCCTCCCAGACCTCCGGCTTTTCTGCAACGACGGCGACCCGCACCGCGCCCTCGGCCAGGACCTGGTCGATGATGTCGGTAACGCTCAGCTCGCCGTCATGCGGCTGCCCGCCGGTCATGGCGACGGCGTCGTTGTAGAGAATCTTGTAGGTGGTGTTCACCTTGGCGGCGATGGACGCGCGAATGGCCAGTATGCCGGAGTGGAAGTAGGTGCCGTCGCCCATATTGGCGAAGACGTGCTTTTCGTCCGTGAATGGGGAAAGGCCGATCCAGCCGCCACCTTCCCCGCCCATCTGGGTGAAGGTCGAGGTCCGGCGTTCCTCCAGCCCGATGACCATCATGTGGCAGCCAATGCCGGTAGTGGCGCGGCTGCCGTCAGGAACGCGGGTCGAAACGCTGTGCGGACAGCCGGAGCAGAAATAGGGCTCGCGGGTAAGCGCGGGGCTATCGTCAGGCGCGGAAGCGACAATCGCATCGCTTTCGCGCAGATCGACCCCGCCCGAGGGTTCGCCGTCCGCCAGCAGCCGCGAGACGATCTGCGCGACCAACCGGGCGTCGATCTCCCCGCGCGCCGGCAGTAGCGGCGCGCCGTCCGGTCCGGCCTTGCCGAAAATCGCGGGCCGCTCGTCGGCGGCCATGTTGTAAAGCGCGTCCTTGATCTGCTCCTCGATGATCGAGCGCTTCTCCTCGACAACGAGCAGTCTTTCGCAACGCCGGGCGAAGGAGCGGACGCCATCGCCCTCCAGCGGCCAGACCATCCCGACCTTGTAGAGGCCGATGCCGAGTTCTTGCGCCCTGCCCTCGTCGATGCCGAGCAGCGCCAGCGCGCTCTTCAGGTCGAGCCAGGACTTGCCGGTGGAGACGATGCCGAGCCGAACCTTGCCCTGCCCGGGCATCCAGATCGCCTTGTCCAGCGCGTTTGCGCGGGCAAAGGCCCTTGCGGCATCCATCTTGAGCTCCAGCCGCCGCTCCATGTCGTGCGGACCGTCCGGCCAGCGCAGCGACAGGCCGCCCGGCGCGAATTGCTCCTGCGGAACGGCGATGGCGGGCCGCTGCGGATCAACCTCGATGGTGGCCGAACTCTCCACGATCTCGGTCTGGCATTTGAAGCCGACCCAGGCGCCGCTGTAGCGACTCATCGCCCAGCCAAGCAGGCCGTAGTCGAGATATTCGCCAACCCCGGCCGGAGAGAGCAGCGGCACCATGGCGGAGATCAGATTGTGCTCGCTCTGGTGCGGCAGGGTCGAGGACACGGCGCCATGATCGTCGCCCACCAGCAGCAAGACGCCGCCATTCGGATTGGTGCCAACCGCGTTTGCGTGGCGAATGACGTCCATGCTGCGGTCGACGCCCGGCCCCTTGCCGTACCACATGGCGAAAACGCCGTCATAGCGCACGCCGGAGAACATCGCGGTCTGCTGCGTGCCCCAGACGGCGGTCGCGGCCATGTCCTCGTTGAGGCCGGGATGAAAGCGGATATGGTTCTGGTCGAGATATTTCCTGGCGCGACCCATCTCCCGGTCGAAGCCGGCGAGCGGCGAGCCGCGATAGCCCGAAACATAGCCCGCCGTGTTCAGCCCCGCTGCGAGATCGCGCTGGCGCTGCATCATCGGCAGCCGCGTCAGGGCCTGCGTGCCGGATACCAGGATGCGCCCGCGCTCCAGCGTGTAGCGCTCGTCGAGCGAGGTGGGAGGCTTTTCGGCTGGCTTGGCGGCGGCTTCGATTCCGCCGGTTCCGGTCGCGGCGTCAACCATCAGCGATTTCCCCCGGCCCGGAGATCCGGCATGTCGAAGATGCGGCCCCGATTGAGAATGAGATTGGGATCGAAGGCGCGTTTCAGTCTTCGCATGGCGTCCATTTCCATTTCTGTCCGCATCAGCGGCAACCAGTTCTTCTTGTCGAGTCCGATCCCGTGTTCGGCAGAGATCGAACCTCCGGCCGAAGCGACCTCCTCATAAACGGCGCGCGCGAGCGGGGCGCCCGCGTCGCTTTGAACGAGATAATGCAAATTGCCGTCTCCCAGATGGCCGAAGACATAGAATCGGGCATCTGGGTCGAGCGACCGGATGCGCGCCGTTGCGGCGTCGAGGAACGTCTGCATGCCCGCCAGAGGCACCGAGATGTCGAAGCCGGCAACCTTGTCCATGGTGAATATGAACTCGCTGCAGTCGTCGCGCAATTTCCAGATGGCCTGCATGTCCGCGATCGAACGGGAGAGTATGGCGTCGTCCACCAGCCCCTCCTCCATTGCCTGCATCAGCGCGGCCTCGAACGCCGCCCCGTCATGCGCCTCGTCCTGGCCCTGCATTTCGATGATGGCGTAGCATCCCGCCCCGTTGGCGAGCGGCGCCCGCGATGCGGAGACGCCGACGGCGCCTTCATAGACCGGGGGGAAGACAATCTCGAATGCGGAGAGTATGAGGCCGAGGCGGGCCCTCAGGCGGCTAAGCAGCGCAAGCGCTGCGTCCAGCGAGGGCAGCGCTACAAGGGCGTTCATTTCAACCCGTGGGGCCGGATGCAATTTCAGGCAAGCCCTGGCAACCACTCCGAGCGTGCCTTCGGAGCCAACGAAAACCTGGCTCAGGTCATAGCCGCTATTGTCCTTGGCCAGCCCGCGGAGGGAAGACAGCACCGCCCCGTCGGCCAGCGCCACTTCAAGTCCCAGCACCTGCGCGCGGAACATGCCGTAGCGCAGGACGCGAATTCCCCCGGCATTGCAGGCGACATTGCCGCCAATGGTCGCGGTGCCGCGCGAACCGATATCGACCCCGAGAAGGAACCCCGCCGCGTTCGCGATCTGCTGCACCGTTTCGAGCGGCGCGCCGGCTTCGGCAATGACATGGCCCGCGAGCGCGTCGACCGGCCCGACCGCGTTCATGCGCTCCATGGAGAGCGCCACTTCGCCGGGGAGCGACCGCGCTCCGCCCGACAATCCGGTCCGCCCGCCCTGTATGACGACCGGCAGGCCGAGCGCATTGCAGGCCGAGAGCATGTCCGCAAGCTGGGCGGTATCGCGCGGCCTCATCAACAGCAGCGGCGGCGCGCCCTCGCCATCCGTCGCATCGCGCCGGTACCCGGGCCCGATGTCGGCGTCGCGCAGCACCGCATTGGAGTCCACCCGGCCCGAGAGCCGCTGCAACAGCGCCTCCACGCGATCATGCATGGCGCGCGGCCCGGTGAAGACAAGCGAACAGGACATGACTGCGGCAAATGGGAATACCGGAACGGCCGGGCAACTGGGCTTTCCTGCAACGCATGGAAGGAAGGGTGATATAGCGGGGACGCTATACGCGTTTGCATATTTGTCAAACCTATATTTTAATTACCTATGGCCTTTGGCCGGCAAACATGCCATCCCCTGATTGGCGCGTTGGAGGAGCCGCTCTCATGGTATTGAACTACGACACGGTCGTGCGGTCGGGCATCGCCAGGCAGATCGCCGACAACATCCGCGACGCCATCATGAATGGCGACCTGAAGGTGGACGAGCGGCTGCCGACCGAGGACGAACTGGCGAAGCGCTTCGGCATTTCGCGGCCCACCGTGCGCGAGGCGCTGAAGCGGCTCGCAGCGCAGAACCTCATCCGGTCCAGGCGCGGCCCGCTGGGGGGCAATTTCGTGCGGCGGCCGGACCCGGAGGGGTTGTCGAAGGCGATCACCGGCGCCGCGACCCTGATGGTGGGCATGGGCGCGTTCGACATCGACGAGATCATCGCCGCGCGCCAGGAAACCGAGTCGGTTTGCTGCCGGCTCGCCTGCGACAGACGCACGGAAGAGCATCTTGAGAGAATGGCGGCGGAAATTGCCGTCCAGCGCGACAAGGCGACGAGCGACGAGGAGTTCTGCGCCTCCGATGTCCGCTTCCACCGCGCGCTTGTGGACGCGACCGACAATGGCCCGCTGCAATTGATGATGTACACCGTCATCGAGGCCTTCATCCCGATCACCAACCTGATCGTCTTTCGCATTCGCGAACGCCGCCAGGTGGTCGAACTGCATGTCGGGCTGCTCGACGCCATTCGCTGCAGGGACAGCGAACGGGCCATCGCGCTGCTCTCCACCCTGCTCGCCTATCTGCAGGAAAATTACGCCAAGGCCCAGCGCGCCCGCGAGGAACGCAAGCGGACCGCCACGGCCTGAACATCCGCAAACCGAAGACAGAGGAACCCGAAAGGGGATTGCACCATGACCGATACCTTCACCGCCATGCTGATCAGCGACGTCGACGGAAAGCCGAAGGCCGGCTTTCAACAGATCGGCCTTTCCGACCTGCCCGCCCACGACATCCTGGTCGAGATCGCCTTTTCGACGATCAACTACAAGGACGCGCTCGCCCTGACCGGCAAGGGCCGGATCGCGCGCCGCATGCCCATGGTCGCGGGGATCGACCTGGCCGGGACCGTCGTTGAGTCCGCCTCCCCCGACTGGAAGGCGGGCGACAAGGTCATCGTCAATGGCTGGGGCCTGTCCGAGACCGAATGGGGCGCCTATTCCCGCTATCAGCGCGTCAAGCCCGAATGGCTGGTGCGCCAGCCCGAGGGGCTGAGCCAGAAGGACGCCATGGCGATCGGAACCGCCGGCTACACCTCCGCGCTTTGCGTCGAGGCGCTGGAAAAATGGGGGACCATCAAGCCGGGCGAAGGCGAGGTGCTGGTCACCGGAGCCGCCGGCGGGGTCGGGTCGGTCGCGATCAGCCTTCTTTCGCACAAGGGATACCGCGTCACCGCCTCCACCGGGCGGCCCGAGACGCATGACTACCTGAAGAGCCTTGGCGCAAGCGCCTTCGTCGATCGCGCGCAGCTGGCCGAAAAGGGCAAACCCCTGCAAAACGAACGCTGGAGCGGGGCGGTCGATGCGGTCGGCTCCACCACGCTCGCCAATGTGCTGGCGCAGACCGTCTATGGCGGCGCCGTTGCCGCCTGCGGCCTGGCCGGGGGAGCTGATCTGCCGGCGACCGTGATGCCGCACATCCTGCGGTCGGTCGCGCTGCTGGGCGTCGATTCGGTCATGGCGCCGCTCGACAAGCGCCAAAGCGCCTGGTCGCTCCTCGAAAAGCATCTGGACAGGAAGCATCTCGAGACGCTGACCATGGCAGTCGAGCCGATGTCGAAACTGCCCGAACTTGCGTCGGCGATGATCGCCGGTCAGATTCGCGGCCGCGTCGTCATCGACATGTCGCTCTAGGAGCGTCCCGCAACACGGCAAGGGCAAGCGCCAGGCGGGGCGGGCAGCGACATTTTCAAGCCGCCTGGAAAGCGCCACCGTTTCCGCCCCTGGGCGGCGCCGTTGGCTTACGCGCAGTTTGCGCCGGGGCGCCCGCCCCGGGCCGCCGGCGGCTTGCATCCCTTGCAAACAAGACTCGCCATGTTACGCTCCGTAATGGAGGGTTCGCATGATGAGATCAATTACTGCCTTGCTTGTGCTTCTGTCTCTTGTCTTCACTGGGCCTGCCCTTGCCGACAAGCGCGTCGCGCTGGTGATCGGCAATTCGGCCTACAAGAACGTGCCGCAGCTCGCCAATCCGAAGAACGACGCTTCCGACATGGCGGCCAAGCTCGAGGCGCTCGGCTTCGAGGTGGTTCAGGGCGAGGACCTCGACCTGCGCGGCATGCGCTCGACCGTCCGAGACTTCGTGCGCAAGCTCGACGGCGCGGATCTGTCGCTGTTCTTCTATGCCGGCCATGGCCTGCAGGTGAACGGCAACAACTACATGGCCCCGGTCGACGCCCAGTTGGCCAGCTATGACGATCTGGATTTCGAAGCGTTGCCGATGGACCTCGTTCTTTCCGCAATGGAACGCAATACCAAGGTCAATCTGATCTTTCTCGACGCGTGCCGCGACAACCCGCTGGCGCAGAATCTGGCGCGATCGATGGGCACCCGCTCAACGGCAGTCGGCCGGGGCCTTGCCAAGATCGGCAGCGGAATCGGCTCGCTGATCGCCTTTTCCACCCAACCCGGCAATGTGGCGCTGGACGGCGATGGCCGCAATTCGCCCTTCACCACCGCACTACTCAAACATCTGGGCACGCCGGGGAAAAGCGTTACCACTGACCTGATCTCGGTTCGCAAGGACGTTCTGGCCGCAACCGGCGGCAAGCAGGTGCCTTGGGACAATTCCTCGCTCACCGGCCCTGTGGTGCTGGTTCCAAAGGCGAGCGTCACGCAGGCCGATCAAATCCCTGACATGCAAGTGAACCGACAATTCGCCCCGACCGATTCAAGTCAGTTCGAGATCACCTTCTGGAACTCGATCAAGGACTCGTCAGCGCCTCCGCTGATTGAAACCTACCTCAAGCGATATCCGAATGGCACGTTTGCGGAAATCGCCCGGGTCAAGATCAAGTTGCTCAACGCTGCGGCAGAGCGGGCAAAGCGCGAAACCGCCGCCAGCAAAGCAGAAGTTGCGCGGATTACCGCCGAGGCAAAGTCGAAGCAGGAAAAGACCATTGAAGTTGCGAGGCTGGAACAGCCGGGCGACACAGAGCCAGCAGTTCAATCCATCGACCCGGTCGAACTTGTGCGCTCTACCCAGTATGAACTTGCCCGCATCGGCTGCCTGTCAGGGCGCATCGACGGGAAGTGGGGCTCAGGCAGCCGCGGAGCCTTGAAAAACTATGCGGTCCGGCAGGGCGTACGGCTTGCATCACTTGAACCAAGCGTTGAAGTCCTCGACCGTCTCAAGGCAACAAGCGTACGCGTCTGCCCACTCGTCTGCGGCAGGGGCACAAAGGAAAAGAACGGACGGTGCGAGAAAGTGAAGCGCGAGGCTAGCGTGAAGCCGAATTCCGAAAGACAAACCCACCCAGAAGCAGCGGGAAATAAGAAAACGGAATCACAATCCAACGCAAACCCGCGAGAGTGTTTTATTTGCATAATTGGAATTGGAAGGCTGGAGGAAAAACGCTGCAGGCGGCCAAACGACCCTTGGGGAATCGGGCTACTCCAAGGGCAATGCCGGAAGCTTTAGGTGACCGACCCATAAGTCCGCAGCCAGATTCGAATTGAAGCGAGTTGGACGGAGGCGAGGAAATTGTCGTCGCGCTTTTCGTATCGTGTCGCGACTGCTCTGAAGTGTTTGAGTTTGTTGAAGAACCTCTCGACAGCATTGCGCTGGCGGTAAACCCATCGGCAGAAGGGGAACGTTTTCACGCGGTTCGGCATGGCGCGGATGTTGGCCCAGGCGCCGCGCCAGGCCATTTCTTCGCGCAAGCCGTCGCTGTCATAGGCGCGGTCGGCGAGAAGGATATTCCCCGCGGCAAGTGTTTCGAACATGTCTGCCGCTGACCGCCCGTCATGGACCTGCCCGTCGGTCAGCTTCAGGCGGATCGGGCGGCCTTCGGCGTGCCCGGCACCGTCTGGTCGACGGATGCAATATCCGGAGCGATCACCGAGGCGGAAGCCGTGACCGCTCCGGAAACGGCCCGCAGGATGGCCGGACACTCCAGCTCACGCGCGACGCAGGGCTATGTCCGCGGCGATTCCCTGGAAACCAACCGCCGCGTCGCCCGAGCCCGGGCCGAATTGAGAGCAGAAAAGAAGCTCTGAAACGTTTCTGAAACGGCAAAAATCGGCCCATTGAGCTCAATCGTAGAACCGTAGCAATTTCAGGAAGATGGCTGGAGCGGGTGAAGGGAATCGAACCCTCGTATTCAGCTTGGAAGGCTGCTGCTCTACCATTGAGCTACACCCGCAGGACCATTGCGCGGAAGCGGATAATCGACCGTTTTCGCGGAACTGGCAAGCGCCGACACGGCTGGTGGAGGAGGTTGGATTCGAACCAACGTAGGCTAAGCCAACGGATTTACAGTCCGTCCCCTTTAACCACTCGGGCACTCCTCCATATCGCCGTGACGATCCGGATCGCCCGTCCGTTCGCGAGATCAACTCTCACATCCGGACAGGCGCGGTTTATGCAAGCGCCATCGGGCAAAGTCAACGTCCATGGCGGCAAAATTACGTGGGCATCGCACAAGGCGTCGCGCGCGCCGGGACCCTCTCGCGGACTGGACGTTGCGGGGCTATAAGGCTTGCCATGAAACAGAGCAAATCCGGTGGCGCGCCGAGCGACGCGCATAATTCCCATCATGCCGAATTGCGCCGCAAGCGGCGCGAGGCAAGTCAACTGGCCCGTGGCGACCGCGGCAGTTCCGGCGCGGGCGAACCCGTATCCGATCGCGTGCTGCTATACGGCTTGCACACGGTGCGCCATGCGCTCGCCAATCCGGCGCGCACCAAGCACCGGCTGCTCGTCACGCGCAACGCGCTGGCGCGCCTGGAGGCCGAGCCGCAATGGCTTGAAGGCCTGACGCTGGAAGAATGCGAGCCGCGGGCGCTCGACCGCCTGGTCGGCCCCGATGCGGTGCATCAGGGCGCGGTGCTGGAGGCCGACCCGTTGGAGCCGATTTCGCTGCAGGCCCTCGGCCGCGAGCGCCTGGTGCTCGTGCTCGACCAGGTCACCGACCCGCACAATGTGGGAGCAGTGATGCGTTCAGCCGTCGCCTTCGGCGCGGGGGCGTTGATCACCACGGCCCGCCATTCCCCGGCCGAGAGCGGCGTGCTCGCCAAGGCCGCTTCTGGCGCGCTGGACATGATCGACCATGTCGCGGTGCGCAATCTGGCGCAATGCCTGGAGGAACTGGCGGCGCTGGGCTACCAGACCGTCGGGCTGGACAGCGAAGGTCCGGACATCCTGGAGGATTCGCTTGAGGGAACGCGAATCGCGCTGGTCCTGGGCGCCGAGGGCAAGGGGCTGCACCGGCGGCGCGTACGGGTCAAGACGTGCAACATGCTCGACATGAGCCGCTATAGCCGCCTGCGGGCCGAGGCGCTCGACTGGTTTGAGAAGCACGCCGGCATCGCCGCCGAGGACGGCGATATCGAGGC
>JAUIBM010000626.1 GCA_030428345.1 Alphaproteobacteria bacterium
TGAGGCCGCGCTTGCGCTTGTGGTTGACCGAGCGCCAGGCGCTCAGCAGCGGGCATTCGGGCGAACCATCGTCGCAATCGGGCAGGGGGCAGGTCAGGCAAAGGTCAGGCATCGTCGCCTCCCGCCAGATCGTCCCAGTCGAGATCGCCGAACCGCACCGCCCGCTCGGCAGGCGTCATCGCCCGCGCCATGCGCTCCAGTTCGGCCCGGTCCTGCCGCGCCCGCACCAGCCGGCAGGCGAGGGCCAGAACCACCGCCAGCGCCAGCCCCGTGGGGATGGCCAGCGCCAGAAACAAAAGCCCGCTCATTGCCCCGACCTCGCCTTGGCGGCGTCGAGCGCCTTCTTCGCCGCCGCCCAGGCGCGCGCCTCTTCGTCGTCATCCGCCCAGTTCTCCGGGCAGACGGCATCGAGATCTGTGAGGATGGAAAGCAGCGCCAAATTGCCGAGCTCGAGCTCGCGGACCTTGTCATGCGCCGCCCGGCTCGATGCCAGGAGGTCCGGCGCGTCGCGCTCCATCCTGATCGTGTGCCAGTGGAAGTCCTGGATCTGGCCGACGATTTCCTTCAGCTCGTCGGCGTCATTGGTGCTGCCAAAATAGACCCGGTCGCCTTCATCCTCGATATTGTCGAGGATCAGAACGAGGCTTGTGCGATGCCTCAGCAGCATCTTGCCGCGCGCGATGCGCTCCGCCTGCTCGACCTGCGCCGTCCACAGCGCCTTCAGCGCGATGAGGAGGATCGATCGCGCCGCCGGCTCGCCCAACGTCCCCTCATGCGCGTCGGCCGCCTCGCAATAGACAATTGCCTCCGCGATCTGCGTTTTGTGCTCGTATAGCCCGCTCATTTCTCGTCTCCGTCTTGGGTGATTTCCAAAAACACCACGATCACCGCCAGCGCGAAGAAGCCGCCGATGACCCACGGCGCGGCCTGCGCCATGGCGATGAGAACGGTGTCGCTCATGCCTCATCTCCGTTTTCGGTTGTGTCGAGATCGGCGAGGATCGCCTCGATTTCCGCGCGCGCCGCCAGCACCCATGCGCGCTTCGTCTCCTGCGAACACCGCCCCCAGGTGCTCTCCATGCGCGACCTGAGAGCCGTGTCGCGGTCGGGCGCCGGCGGCTTGTCGCAGAGCATGTTGTAGGCGGCGGCGACGTCGCCCTCGGCCAGGTCGATCGCATGCGCCATGCCGGCGCGCTGCTTCGGCCCCATCTTGGCCAGCTTCAGCAGCAGCGCCTGGTTGTCGGCCGCCGGCGTGCCGCGCAGCTTTTCGCGCAGCCCCTTGGGCAGCGATTTGGCGATCTGCTGGGAGCGCTTGACTGTTTTCAGGGAAAGCCCGAGGCGGTTCGCACAATAGGCTCCGAAGCCCCGAGCGGCATCCTCGCCGATTAATTGGGTCAAGTTGACCCTATTTTCTGCGGACGGTCTTCCCGGCTCGATCTTGCCGTATTTCTGCTCCCAGACATCGCGATAGGTCTGAATGAAAACCGCCCGGTCGAGGGTCGACAGATCGTTGCGGAAGACATTCTCCTCGATCTCGATCAGCTGCGCTTCCGCGCCGTCCGCCTCGACCACGATGCAGTCAATGCTCTCATCCTCGTCATTGAGCTGGATCGCCCGCAGGCGATGCGCCCCCGCCACCAGCGTATAGGGCTTGGCGCCCTTGTCCTGGTTCGGCGTCGAGCGCACGGTGATCGGGTTCAAGAGGCCATGCTCCAGGATCGACGCCTGGATGGCGAGTGCGTGATCCTCCTCCACCGCGCGCAGCCGCTCCGGCACGAAGATCTTTGCGATCGGAATGCTTTTCATCTCGGTCATTCTTCGTCTCCCTTGTCGCCGTCCAACGCCGCTTGCGCCCGCTCGGCCATGGCCTCGTAGCGATCGGCGAAGGCGTCATGCGCCAGCCGCTCGTCCACGGTGCGCAGCGCCCGGTTGATCGCCTCGCGCGAGCGCTCCAGCTCGATCGCGATGCGCCGCTTCTCCACGGCAAAGCGGTTGACCGTCAGGTGGATCGCGATCTGTCGCGCCAGCGCCGCGTCCAGCCATTCGCGCGGCGGCTCGCAGATCTGCTCCACGGTGAGATGCGCCATCTGTTCCTGCACGCCCTCG
>JAUIBM010000627.1 GCA_030428345.1 Alphaproteobacteria bacterium
TTGTCGGCCGCCTGCCGCGATCTGCCCCTAGGCAACTCATCGAGGACATCTGCTGCGATCTCCACGGTCTCTACACGGAGATCCTCGAGGTGTTGGAATCATTTGCAAAAACACAGAATCCGGACGCCAATGAGTCCCATTCTGGTCGCCACATACAGAATTCAAACCCAGACTCCATATCTGAATCTGAAGAAGGCTCTCGAAAAGAAGATGAAGCGGGCGGCAGCGCCGCGGAAAACGACAACCTGCGGAGCTTGCCGAAGCGGGAGTTGCCCTTGGGGATCGTGCTTGATGCCTGCCCGGACGTGAAGGACTTGGTGCAAGGGGGTGAGATACGCCACTGGCGGGACTTTCTGGCGGCCGCAGAGGTGGCCCGACCACTGCTTGGGGTCAGCCCGAGCGCCTGGCGGGAAGCCGGCGAGGCCATGGGCGAGGTTCAGGCCGCGATCACGCTCGCGGCGATCCTGCAGCGCTCCGACCAGATCAACAGCGCTGGCGGTTACCTGCGCAGCCTGACGGACAAGGCGAGGGAGGGCAAATTCTCCACCTGGCCGATGGTCATGGCGCTTTTGCGCGCCAAGCTGGACGCCAGCCGGTCTTCAGCTGAAAAGCCTACGGAACCGCAAATCGACGGGAACAAGGCAGGCGAGCGTTTGGAAGTCTCGGACGCGCTGCTGCGATCGCTGGAACGTCCAAGAAGGTGAGGGTGCCTCGATGAGCCGAACAGCCTTGCTTCCCCCGGACCTCCTGCGCCAGAAACTTTGTACTCAGTCGCCGTCGACAAGCCCGTCGAATACCTCGAGCAGTGCGTCGACGATCGCTTGGCCAAGAGCGTTCGCGGTTTCACCGATCCGTTGTTCGTCTTCGTTCCGGACCGCTGTAGCGAGATCCGAACCTTGGTCCTCCAGGATCGATTGGGCCCGCGCGATCGCCCATTGCGCGAAGTCGTCCCGGCTGTTGACGGTTATTGTTTCCACTGCAGCGCTCTCCGGGTTTGTTGGCGTATGCAGGCGACGGTCGGCACCTGCGATCTGTACCGCGTTCGCGCCCCAACGTCATTCCGGCTTTCGTGCTCAGGCGGCCTCGAGCAGGCCGCTGCGCTTTGCCCGGTCTAGAAGATTCTTGACGGAGGAGGGCGCCCATCTCGTTCCACCCCGCGGCGTGCGCTCATGAAGGCGCTCGAGCTGGTTTGCGATTTCGCGCAAGGTGAGCTCCGGATTGGAGGAATGGATGCCCGCCACAAGCGTCATCAGGCGGTCCTCGGGCGGTCGTGGCGGCGACTTTCTCAGGAGCGACTTGTCGGCCATGCCTTCGCTGACCATCCACTTCACCGCGCGCCGCAGGCGCTCAGGGGTCCAATCGAAGCCGCGTTGCTTGAGGACGCGCGAGATGTCGTCCCAGGTGTGCTCCGGTCGCATTCGCCGGACGATCGGAAGCCATTGATTGGCAGTGGACTGGATGCGCGCGCCGTAGGCCGCCTTCTGAGCAGCCGTCATCTTGGCCAGCATCTCCGGCCGACGTTCCCTGACCCCGGGATTGCCTGGTAGCCGGCCCTTTGCCTTGGCGGCTTTGACGCCTGCCTTCGTCCGCTCCGAGTTGAGAGCCCGTTCCAGCTGGGCGACGGCGCCGAGGACCTGCAGGGAAAACATGCCCTGCGGCGTCGTGGTATCGATGGGATCGCTCAACGAGCGGAAATAGGCGCCTTTGGACGTCAGTTCCTCGATGACATTGAGCAGGTGGCTCACCGAGCGCGCCAGGCGGTCGAGGCGAACCACAACAAGGGTGTCGCCGGCGCCGATCTCGCGCACAAGCCGGGCGAGGGAAGGGCGGGTCCGCGAGGCGCCGGAACCATGCTCCTGGACGATTGTGTCGCATCCGGCCGACCGCAGCTCCATCTCCTGCGCTTCCGTCGCCTGCTCGTCCGTGGAGACGCGCGCATAGCCGATAAGCCGGCCCTGTGGTCGACGGGAAGAGGGATTGCGCGGTGTTTTGGCCATTTGGAGAGCCTGAGAGCCGTGTTGAAGGCGAATTTGCAAACATAGAAGATACGGATAACCGATCGTTTGTAAACGTCTCTTGAGTGACGTTCTCACATCCGAAAG
>JAUIBM010000050.1 GCA_030428345.1 Alphaproteobacteria bacterium
CAGTCCTCCCACATCGCCCAGGGCGTCGACAACGCCGCCGACCAGCAGGGCTCGGAAGGCGCGGGCGACCAGGGCATCATGTTCGGATATGCCTGTTCGGAAACGCCGGACCTGATGCCGGCTCCCATCTATTATTCCCACAAGATCCTGGAACTGCTCGCCGCCGCCCGCAAGAAGGGCGAGGGCGACGTGGCGAAGCTCGGCCCGGACGCCAAGAGCCAGGTAACCGTGCGCTACCAGAACGGCCGGCCCGCCGAGGCGGTGGCGATCGTGCTCTCCACGCAGCACCTCGATGCAAGCTGGGACAGCCGCAAGGTGCGCCAGGTCGTGGAGCCCTATATCCGCGAGGCGCTCGGCGATCTGCCGATCTCTCCCGATTGCAACTGGTACATCAACCCGACCGGCGCCTTCGTCATCGGCGGTCCCGACGGCGACGCCGGCCTGACCGGCCGCAAGATCATCGTGGACACCTATGGCGGCGCGGCGCCCCATGGCGGCGGCGCATTCTCGGGCAAGGACACGACCAAGGTCGACCGTTCGGCCGCCTATGCGGCGCGCTATCTGGCCAAGAACGTCGTTGCGGCCGGTCTTGCCGAGCGCTGCACGATCCAGCTTTCCTATGCGATCGGCGTCGCCCAGCCGCTCTCGGTCTATGTCGACCTGCACGACACCGGCAAGGTGAGCGAGGAGCAGCTCGAGGCGGCGATTCGCGCGACGATGGATCTCTCTCCCTCGGGCATCCGCAAGCATCTCGATCTCAACAAGCCGATCTACGCCCGCACCTCGGCCTATGGCCATTTCGGTCGCAAGCCCGGCCGTGACGGCAGTTTCTCCTGGGAAAAGACCGACCTGGCCAAGATGCTGCGCGAGGCGGTGAAGACCCGGAAAGCAGCCGTCCCGGCGTGAGCGGCGCGGACGACAGCGAACAAGCCGGCGAGCACTCGATCGCCGGACCGGCCGGCCGCCCGCAACGGGCGGCCGATGCTTTTTTCGGCCGGCGCAAGGCCAAGCCGCTGAAGCCGGTGCAAGAGGCCTTGTATGAGAGCCTGCTGCCGGAACTGGCGCTGGATCTGCAACAGCCGGCCCCGCAGGATCTGCGCGCGCTCTTCCCCCGCGAGGTCTGCCAGATCCGTCTGGAGATCGGTTTCGGCGGCGGCGAGCATCTCGCCCACGAGGCCGGGCGCTTCTCGGATACCGGCTTCATCGGCGCCGAACCGTTCATCAACGGCATGGGCAAGATGCTGTCGCAGATCGATGCGCGCTCGCTCGACAATATCCGTCTGCACCACGAGGACGCCGTGCCGCTGCTCGACTGGTTGCCCGCCGGCTCGATCAGCCGCGTCGACCTGCTCTACCCCGATCCCTGGCACAAGTCGCGCCACTGGAAACGCCGCTTCGTCAGCGCCGACAATCTCAACCGCATCGCAAGGGTCTTGCGGCCCGAAGGCGAGTTCCGCTTCGCCTCCGATATCGCCCATTACGTGAAGTGGACGCTCAAGCACTGCCGCGAGCATCCGCAATTCGAACTCGCGCCCGATTCAGCGGCCGATCCTTCAGCGCCCTGGGTGGGATGGACCCGCACGCGCTACGAGGCAAAGGCGATCCGCGAGGGCCGTTCCCCGGCCTATCTCGTGTTCATACGCAGTCCTCAATGATCCACGGTGCTTGCAATCACTGGCGTCGAAGGCTATATGACGGTTAAATTCTCCGATGTTTCGAGAGAGTGGGCCCTTCCGGACCCGCTCTTTTTTTTATCCGGCTGCGGCCGGGCATGGAACCGCACAAGGACCGCACGGTTTGAGCGAACCCAGACAATCAGGCCCCATCCAGTCCGGTCCCGGGCAATCCGCGGCGGATGAGCCGCGCATTATTGCCGAAACGGGCCAGGAAGCCCGCGTCGCGCAGATCATCGAGCCGGTGATCGCCGATCTCGGCTACCGCCTGGTGCGGGTGAAGCTGTCCTCCATGAACGGTTTCACCTTGCAGATCATGGCCGAGCGGCCCGACGGCACGATGAGCGTCAACGATTGCGAGGCTGTCTCCAGGGCCGTGTCGCCCGTCCTCGATATCGAGGACCCGATCGACAAGGCCTATCATCTGGAGATTTCCTCGCCCGGGATCGACCGGCCGCTGGTTCGTCGGTCGGATTTCGAGCGCTGGAGCGGCCATGTTGCCAAGCTCGAGACGCGCGCCCTGATTGGCGGGCGAAAGCGGTTCAAGGGCCGCATTCTGGCTGTCGGACCCGAAACCGTGCGCTTCAAGCGCGACGAGGCGATTAAGGACGAGCCGGAAGAATTCGAATTGCCGCTGGGCGAGATCGCCGAGGCGCGGCTGGTTCTGGGCGATGAACTGATCCGTGCGGCCCTGCGCCGCGACAAGGCCCTGCGCGAAGCCAACGGGCTGGGCGATGACGACATGGACGACGATAAGGCTGACGAAGCCTGAGCATCGCCATGCAATGAATTTCGGGCGCCGGTCCTGCGGGCCTTGCCCTTGCATCCGTGAGGAGACTTGAAATGGCAGTCAGTGCTAACCGACTCGAATTGCTGCAGATCGCCGATGCCGTGGCCCGCGAAAAGGTCATCGACCGCGAGATCGTGATCGCCGCCATGGCCGATGCGATCCAGAAGGCCGCGCGCTCGCGCTATGGCCAGGAAACCAATGTGCTGGCGCGCATCGATCCGAAATCGGGCGAGATTTCGCTGCAGCGGATCCTGGAAGTGGTGCAGGAGGTCGAGGATTATTCGACCCAGATCGCCATCGACACGGCCCGCGACAAGCACCCCGAGGTCAAGCTGGGCGACAGCGTCGCCGAGCCGCTGCCGCCGATCGATTTCGGCCGCATCGCCGCCCAGTCCGCCAAGCAGGTGATCGTTCAGAAGGTGCGCGAAGCCGAGCGCGACCGCCAGTTCGACGAATACAAGGACCGGGTCGGCGAGATCGTCAACGGCACCGTCAAGCGCGTCGAATACGGCAATGTCATCGTCGATCTGGGCCGGGCCGAGGCGATCATCCGCCGCGACGAGACGATCCCGCGGGAAAACTTCCGCTATGGCGACCGCGTGCGCGCCTATCTTCACGACGTGCGGCGCGAGCAGCGTGGCCCGCAGATATTCCTGTCGCGCACCCATCCCGATTTCATGGCCAAGTTGTTCATGATGGAGGTGCCTGAAATCTACGAAGGCATCATCACCATCAAGTCGGTCGCCCGCGATCCCGGTTCGCGCGCCAAGATTGCGGTCGTCAGCCGCGATTCCTCGATCGACCCAGTCGGCGCCTGCGTCGGCATGCGCGGTAGCCGCGTCCAGGCGGTGGTTGGCGAATTGCAGGGTGAGAAGATCGACATCATCCCCTGGTCGCCGGACGCGGCCTCCTTCATCGTCAACGCCTTGCAGCCGGCCGAGGTTTCCAAGGTCGTTCTGGACGAGGAAGCCGAGCGCATCGACGTGGTGGTGCCGGACGAGCAGCTTTCGCTGGCCATCGGCCGGCGCGGACAGAATGTGCGCCTCGCCTCCCAGCTGACCGGCTGGGACATCGACATCATGACCGAGCAGGAGGAAAGCGAGCGCCGCCAGGCCGAATTCGTCGAGAACTCCAACAAGTTCATGGAAGCGCTCAATGTCGACGAGATGGTCGCCCAACTCCTGGCGTCGGAAGGCTTCGCCTCGGTAGAGGAAGTGGCCTATGTCGAACCGGACGAAATCGCCACGATCGAGGGCTTCGATGAAGGCACGGCCGAGGAATTGCAGGCGCGCGCCCGCGAATTCCTCGATCGCCAGGAAGCCGAGCTCGACTCCGAGCGGCGCGAACTGGGCGTCGCCGACGAATTGCGCGAGATCGATGGCCTGACCACCGCGATGCTGGTCGCCCTGGGCAAGGCCGACATCAAGACGATGGAAGACTTCGCCGGCTGCGCTGCGGACGATCTTATCGGCTGGACCGAACGCAAGAACGGCGAGTCGAAGCGCTTCCCCGGCTATCTCGACAGCTTCGGCGTCACCCGCGCCGATGCGGATGCGATGGTCATGGCGGCCCGCGTCAAGGCAGGCTGGGTCAGCGAGGAAGATCTGCACCCCGCCGAGGAAGAAGCCGTCGAAATGGAAGGCGTGGACGGCGAACTGGAACCGGTCGCCAACCAGGGCGGACAGGACTGATCGCCGACGCGTCCGGATTGGCGCGGGGACAGGTAAATGGCAAAGGCCGTTGACGACATGAACCCGCGCACCTGTATCGTGACCCGCGAGGCGGGCGATGCGGCGGAACTGATCCGTTTCGTCGTCGCGCCGGACGGATCGGTGGTCGCCGATCTGAAGCGCAAGCTTCCCGGACGCGGCGTCTGGGTATCCTCGCGGCGCAACATCGTCGACGAAGCCGTGCGCAAGCGCCTCTTCTCGCGCGGCTTCAAGCAGGAGGTGCGCGCGGCCGAAACGCTGGGCGCCGATATCGACGCCCTGCTGATGGCCGAGGCGCTGGGGGCGCTGAGCCTGGCCCGGAAGGCGGGACTGGTGATCGCAGGCTTCGCCAAGGTCGAGTCGGCGGTGCGTTCTCGCAAGGCGGCCCTGCTGCTCGACGCGACCGACGGCGCCGATGACGGGGTGCGGAAACTGTCCCAGGCGGTCCATGCCGTGCGTTCGCAGGGCCTGCCCGCGCCGGCGACGAAGTCAATCTTTACTTCGTTGCAAATGGATTTGGCATTGGGTGGGCATAATGTGGTACATGCTGCTGTGATTGCCGGCGGGGCGTGCCGGAATCTGATCCAGCGCATCGAACGGCTGGAACGCTATCGCGGATGACCGTCGGCCGGACGGGCGAAAATTGTCGCTCTCCGGACGCAGCCAAGCATTAATTCGAGCAGGGGCTGGATTTTCCGCCCCTCAGGGTTCAAAAAGCCCGAAATTGCGCACGGTCGCGCGCGACCGGTGGCGAGAAGGACAAGGCCAAGAGCAAGCATGAGCAATAACGACACCGAAAACAGCGAACACGACAGCGAAGACCGCAAGCTCAGCGTCAACACCAAGAAGACGCTTTCCCTGCGTGGCGCGGGATTGTCGCAAGGCACGGTGCGCCAGAGTTTCAGCCATGGCCGCAGCAAGTCCGTCGTGGTGGAAACGCGCAAGCGTCGCGTGGCCAAGCCGGGCGAGACCCGCCCCGAGCCCGTGGCAGCCACTCCGCAGCAGCCTGCGCGTCCGGCCGCGCCGCCGCAGCAGCCCCGCAGGGCGCTGGCGCGCGAGGACCAGAACACGCACGCCCATCTTTCCAAGAGCGAGATGGACGCGCGTCGCCGCGCGCTCGAGGATGCGAAAGCCCGCGAGCAGGATGATCTGGCCCGCCGCGAAGAGGAGAGCCGTCGCCGCGCCGAGGAGACCGCGCGTCGCCTTGCCGAGATCGAGGAAGCCGAGCGCCGTGCGCGCGAAGCCGCCGAAGAGGCCGCCCGGATTGCCGCCGAAGAAGCGCGCCAGCCCGAGACTGCCGATCAGCCGAAGGAGCCGGCCGCGCGAAGCGCCCGTTCCACCGGTGCTTCGGCACGCCCCGCGGAAGCGCCGGCAGTCGGCCGCGATGACGCAAAGCCCAAGGAACTCAAGCCCTTCGAGCGCAAGCGCCCGGAGGAGCCGGAAAAGCCGACAAAGCCGAAGGTCGGCGACGACCGCCGCCGCACGAAGCTGACCCTGTCCAATGCTTTGGACGAGGACGGCAATGCGCGCGGACCCTCGCTCGCGGCGATGCGCCGCCGGCAGGAAAAGGCCCGTCGCGCCGCGATGGGTTCCGGCCCGCGCGAGAAGATCGCCCGCGAAGTGGTTCTGCCGGAGACGATCACCATTCAGGAACTCGCCCAGCGCATGTCCGAGCGTTCGGTCGAGGTGATCAAGTTCCTCATGAAGCAGGGCCAGATGATGAAGCCCGGCGACGTGATCGACGCCGACATGGCCGAACTGATCGCCTCCGAATTCGGCCATCAGGTCAAGCGCGTGTCGGAAGGCGATGTCGAGGAGGGCCTCTACGACAGGGAAGACGCGCCGGAAGATCTGGTCTCGCGTCCCGCAGTCGTCACCATCATGGGACACGTCGACCACGGCAAGACCTCGCTGCTGGACGCGATCCGCAGCGCCAATGTCGTGCAGGGCGAGGCCGGTGGCATCACCCAGCATATCGGCGCCTATCAGGTCGAGAAGAACGGCACGCTGATCACCTTCATCGACACGCCGGGCCACGAGGCCTTCACCTCGATGCGCGCCCGCGGCGCGCAGGTGACGGACATCGCGATCCTGGTCGTCGCCGCCGATGACAGCGTGATGCCGCAGACGGTCGAATCGATCAATCACGCCAAGGCGGCGGGTGTGCCGATCATCGTGGCGATCAACAAGATCGACCGCCCGGCGGCCGACCCGCAAAAGGTGCGCACCGCGCTCCTCCAGCATGAGGTTTTCGTCGAATCCATGGGCGGCGAGGTGCTCGATGTCGAGGTTTCGGCCAAGACTGGCGCCGGCCTCGACAAATTGCTCGAGACCATCGTGCTGCAGAGCGAATTGCTTGAACTGAAGGCCAACCCCAAGCGCAATGCCGAGGGCGTGGTCATCGAGGCCCACCTCGACAAGGGCCGCGGCCCGGTCGCCACGGTTCTCGTCAAGAACGGCACCCTGCGCACCGGCGACATCATCGTCGCGGGCAGCGAATGGGGCCGGGTGCGTGCGCTGATCAACGATCGCGGTGAAAATCTCACCGAAGCCCCGCCCTCGATGCCGGTGGAAGTGCTCGGCATCTCCGGCACGCCCATGGCCGGTGATCGCATCGCCATTGTCGAGAACGAGGCGCGCGCCCGCGAGATCTCCGATTATCGCCAGCGCAAGGTTCGTGAGAAGGCGATTGCCCGCCAGGCCGGTTCACGCGGTTCGCTCGAACAGATGATGAGCCAGCTGCAGTCTTCCGAGCTCAAGGAAGCCGCGGTGGTGGTCAAGGCGGATGTCGGCGGTTCGGCGGAAGCGATCTCGCAGGCGCTGGAGAAGCTGGCGACATCGGAAGTCGGCGCGCGCGTCGTGCATTCCGGCGTCGGTGGCATCACCGAATCCGATGTGGCGCTGGCCGCCGCATCCAACGCGCCGATCCTCGCCTTCAACGTTCGCGCCTCCAAGCAGGCAAAGGACGCGGCCGAGCGCGAGGGCATCGAGATCCGCTATTATTCGATCATCTACGACCTGGTCGACGACATGAAGGCGGTGCTCTCGGGCATGCTGGCTCCCGAGCGTCGCGAGACCTTCCTCGGCTATGCGCAGATCCTGCAGGTCTTCAACGTGTCGAAGGTCGGCAAGGTCGCGGGCTGCCTGATCACCGAAGGCAAGGTCGAGCGCGGTTCGGGCGTGCGCCTGCTTCGCGACAATGTCGTCATTCACGAAGGCAAGTTGTCGACGCTCAAGCGCTTCAAGGACGAGGTCTCCGAGGTGCAGTCCGGTCAGGAATGCGGCATGGCCTTCGAGAACTATC
Source organism: Alphaproteobacteria bacterium (assembly GCA_030428345.1). Classification (GTDB taxonomy): domain Bacteria; phylum Pseudomonadota; class Alphaproteobacteria; order Rhizobiales; family Rhizobiaceae; genus BOKV01. The sequence continues at coordinate 7,477 of JAUIBM010000050.1, forward strand.
AGGACATCCGCGAGAACGACCAGATCGAGTGCTTCCGCGTCGAGCACGTGACCCGCAAGCTGTAGGTCCGTGCGCAACCGCGCGCCAGGGCATTGAAACGCAATCGGGCGGCGCCATCGGGGCCGCCCGTTTTGTTTCCGCTCCCTCCCATCGCCCGCCAGCAGGGCGCTGAACGAGGGACTCTTTCCCCCGGCGAAAGAGTTGAAACGGACAGACCCCCGCGAGGTGAACAGACCGTCGCTGTTTCCTCGACGCCAATTTCTGGCAATCCGCCCCCGCCCGCCATAAGTCGGTAGGGCGACCACTCCTCCCGCTTTGTATTTCAAGGAACTCCGACATGAGCGAACCGATCCACCATGCGAGCCTCGACACGATTTTCCGCGACGCGCGCAGCGCCAATGCCTGGACCGACGAGCCGGTCTCGGAGGCGGAGATTCGCGCGGTATACGATCTGGCGAAGCTGGGCCCGACGACTGGCAATTCCTGCCCGGGCCGCTTTCTGTTCCTGAAGAAGGGCGAGGCCCGCGACCGGCTCGTGCCCCTGATGTCGGAAGGCAACCGCCAGAAGACGGCCGACGCCCCGTGGACCGTGCTGATCGCGCATGATCGCGAATTCTTCGACAAGATGCCGACGCTGTTTCCCTCCCGCCCGCAAATGTTCGATGGCATGAAGGGCAAGGACGCCGTGATCGACCAGCATGTGCTGCGAAACAGCTCCCTGCAGGGCGCCTATCTCATGCTGGCCGCCCGTTCGCAGGGCCTCGATTGCGGCCCGATGGGCGGTTTCGACGCCGAGGCCGTCAACCGGGAGTTCTTCCTGTCGGACGAAACCCGAAAGAACTGGCGGATCAACTGGATCTGCAATATCGGGCACGCCCAGCCGCCGCAGTTCCCGCGCCTGCCGCGCCTTTCCTTTGAGGAAGCCGCCGGCATTCTCTGACCTTTTCGCCATCCGAATTTCCGCGGCCGCGTTTGCAAAAGCGCGGCCGATCCTTTACAGGGCGGGGACGGTGGACGGTTCGATCCCGCATCCGCCGTGCCGGGCGTCGCCGGGCGACGCGCCGACTCTTCAAAATCTGTCTGACGGAACATCCAATGCCCAATAAAGGCCCATCGCAGCGCCAGCTGCGCGTTGGCGAAATGGTGCGCCACGCGCTGACCGCCGTTCTCCAGCGCGGCGAAATTCCCGATCCGGTAATCGAGCGCACGGTGATCTCGATCACCGAGGTGCAGATGTCGCCCGATCTCAAGATCGCGACGGTCTTCCTGTCGCCGCTCGGTTCCGACGATCCCCAGCCCGTGATCAAGGCGCTTGCGGCGCACCAGAAGCTGATTCGCGGCAAGCTGTCGCCGGCCTTGCGCCAGATGCGCTACATGCCGGAATTCCGCTTCCGCCCCGATACCAGCTTCGACAATTTCGCCAGGATCGACGCCCTGCTGCATTCTCCCGAGGTTGCGCGCGATCTGGCCGACGAGGAATCGGAGGACAAGGAATGAGCCGCCAGCGCAAGAAGAAGGGACGGCCGATCTCCGGCTGGATCGTGCTCGACAAGCCCATCGGCATCGGTTCGACCGAATGCGTTTCCAAGATCAAGTGGCTCTACAAGGCGGCCAAATGCGGCCATGCCGGCACGCTCGATCCGCTGGCTTCCGGCATGCTGCCGATCGCCCTGGGCGAGGCGACCAAGACCGTGCCCTATATCATGGATGGCGAGAAGACCTACCGCTTCACGGTCACCTGGGGCGGCGAGACCAATACCGACGACCTGGAAGGCGAGTTCACCCGCACGTCGCCGGACCGCCCGAGCGAGGCAGCGATCCGCGAGGTCATGAAGGCCTATGTCGGCGAGATCCAGCAGATCCCGCCCGCCTTCTCCGCGGTGAAGATCAATGGCGAGCGCGCCTATAACCTGGCCCGCGAGGGGGAAACGGTCGAGATCGAGCCGCGCACCGTCTCCATCCACCGCCTCGACCTGGTGGAATTGCGCGGCGAGGAGGCGGCGGTGTTCGAGTGCGAATGCGGCAAGGGCACCTATGTGCGCGCGCTGGCGCGCGACATGGGCCGCGATCTGGGTTGCTTCGGCCATATTTCCGAACTGCGACGCACGGCGGTCGGCCCCTTCGGCGAGGAGGATCTGGTTCCGCTCGAGGAACTCGTCGCGCTGGAAGACGATCTGGAAGCCCTCGACGCCGAAATCCTGGCGACCGGCGTCGCGCTGGACGAATTGCCGGAGGTTGCGCTCACCCCGGACCAGGCGAGCCGCATCCGCTCGGGCAATCCGGTTCTGCTGCGCGGCCGCGACGCGATAACCCATGCCGAGGAGGCGTTCGCCACCTTCGGCACGCAGCTTGTCGCCATCGGCTGCGTCGAGAAGGGCGAATTCCTGCCCAAGCGGGTGTTCACCGCGTCTTCCGTCTGAAGGCGCAGGCGCTCTACCTTGCAGAGCTACCGAGGACGCGCATGCGCCTCATCCATTTTTCGGCGCCCGAAGCCTTGCCAGTTGCGGCCAGGCCCACCACGGTGCTGCGGATGGGGCGCATGCCGGCGAACCCCAATATGTTGGCGCGCAGCGCCTTGAGCGAATGCGCCCCGAACCACAGCCGGTAGAAGATACCGGGCATCGCCATGGTCACCACGACGCGCGCCGATCTGCCGGTCAGCTTTCCGCTCCAGCCGGTCGGACCGACCTTCATGGCGAATTCGTTACGGTATAGCTGTTCGAAGAAGCCCTTCAGCACCGCTGGCGGCATGCCGAGCCACAGCGGATACACCAGCACCACATGGTCGGCCCACAGGATGTCCTGCCGCGCGGCGGCGATCGACGACGGTACCTCGCCCGCCGCGAAGTCCTCCGGCTTGCGCAGAAGCGGGAAGTCGAGCGCCCCGACATCGATGCGGCGCGTGGCGTGTCCCGCCGCCTCCGCGCCCTCCCGATAGGCCTTCGCCAGCGCAGCGCACAGGTGCTCGGGGGCCGGGTCGGGATGGCCGTTGATGATG
>JAUIBM010000628.1 GCA_030428345.1 Alphaproteobacteria bacterium
CGGGATTCAGAAATTTGCGTTTCCTTAAAAACAGAAATTTCAGATCATTCCCACATGAGCGGCGAGACGCGCATGACACTGGAAGACGAGAAAGTCCTGAATCCCGGCATGTTCTGGCGCGCGATCGGCGCCCGCGCCACGGGCGTAACGATTGTCACGGCGGCGGGCGACGACGGACCCGCCGGATTTCTGGCGCTTTCTGCGACCCATCTGACGGCCGATCCGCCGATCGTCACGGTCGCAATCGATACGCGAACTTCGGCCCTTGAGGCAATCCGGGGACACGGCGCCTTCGCCATCAACTATCTTTCCACCGATTCGCAGGACATCTTCGAGCGCTTCACGGCAAAGGACGGCCCCAAGGGCGCGGCCCGCTTCGAGGGCATTGCGACCCAAACGCTCTCCACGGGCGCGCCGATTTTCGAATCCGTGGTCGGCGCGCTCGATTGCCGGCTCGAGGAAACGATCGAGCGCTTCGGCACGGTGATCGCACTTGGCCGGGTGGTGAACTTCGTCTCCCACGTGGACCGCAAGCCGATGATCCATTTCCAGGGGAAGTTGATGTCATGAGCACGGCGCAGGAATTCAAACTCGGCATGCGCAGGCTGGCGTCGGGCGTTTCGCTAATCACCACCGTGGACGCCGACGGAACACGCTTCGGCATGGTGGCGACATCGGTGGTGTCGGTCTCGGTTGAGCCGCCCACCCTTCTGATCTGCGTCGCGAAGACCGCGTCCTCCCACCCGGTCATTCAGGCGAACAGCGTGTTCTGCGTGAACCTTCTCAGCGACCTGGACGATGCAATCGCGCAGCGCTTCACCGATCCCGCTCTGCGTCATGCCCGGTTCGGCGAAGGCGTCTGGCGGGAGTTGAAGACTGGCGCGCCGGCCCATCCGGGCGCATTGGCGAGTTTCGATTGCCAGGTGCGCAATGCGGTGGATGCCGGTTCGCACACGATCTTCATCGGAAGCGTGGTCGAAACCCAGTTGTGGGCAAAGGACGTCCAGCCGCTGATCTACATAGACGGGGCATATGCGCGCTGCGCCTGAGCGGTCCAGCTGCCGATAACAGGCAGACGGTGCGACGGGACCGGGTGTTTGCCGACAATCGAGGGGGTGAAATTGCACGGATGATCGAGGTTGACATTTCACCGTGTCGTATCGATTGTCCGCCGCCAACATGTCAGCCGGACTCCGGAGGAGGATAAGGAAGATGGCGAAAAGAAAAGGCAGCGCGCAAAAGACGCAAAAGGCCCCGACCAGCCGCAGGGCTGACGCCTATGAACGCATTCTCCTGGCCATTGTCATTGGCGAGCTCGAGGGTGGAACCAAGCTCGACGAAAAGCAATTGGTGGCCAGATACGGTCTGGGTCAGGCCGCGGTGCGCGACGCTCTGTTCCGCCTCTCGCTGGAGGGGCTGGTCGAGCGCCGCGCCCGCATAGGAACCCAGGTCAGCGAACTGAGCCTGAAATCGCTTCAGGATGTATTCGAGGCCCGGCGTTTGCTGGAAACCTACGCCGCAGCGCTCGCGGCGGAACGCTCGAACGCCAGCGACATCGCCGCCATTCGCGAGGCGCATCGCGGCCATGACGAGGCGGCCGATGCACGCGATCTGGAGCAGCTTGTGCTGATTGACATGCGCTTTCACGCGGCGATCGCCAAGGCAAGCCGGAACGCGGAGATCGAACGCAGCCTGACCCGCTTGCACAACGCAGCGGCGCGCTATTGGTGCATGGGCCTGAACCGGACGCCGACCGAGCAGATCAAGAGCCAGGGCCGCGCGCATCTTGCTATTGTCGATGCGATCGAGGCAAAGGATTTCCGCTTGATCGAAAGGCGCATCCACGAGGTGATGGCCTACGTCCCCGATCCACGGTTCTTCGTCAACGAGCCCATGCTTTCGGTCCGGCTGTTTCCCGATGCGGACGTTAAGCCCGCAGCGCCGATCCTCGAAACGCACTGACCCCACTGCAAATTGCGACAACGGCCGACCCGCGCCAGCCAGCGCGGGCGTTCCCTTGCGGCGCTTTTTCGATGCAATAGCGCCGCATTTTCTGTCGGTTTTCGAGGCACTGC
>JAUIBM010000629.1 GCA_030428345.1 Alphaproteobacteria bacterium
CCTGACCTACGGCCCTGGCACCCTCGCCGGTGCTCCGGAACTCGCCTACGACATCGACCAGCTCACCGGCGACCTGATCTTCACCCGCTCCGGCGCGGCGGCTGCCGGGCCGATCGAGATCTACCGCAACGTCATCGGCGGCCCGCCCGCGACGCCGACGATCGCCCAGCAGACGCTGCTCCACCGGGAACCGGATCTGGTCGAAGCCGACGCAGCCGCGCAACTCGGTCGCGATCCGCTCCAGCACCTGGTCGAGATCGGCGCGATTGGCGATCGGGTCGGTGCGAGGCGCCGCCAGCCCCAGTTCCCGGACCCAGCGATTGAAAGCCAGTTTGTCGTGCAGACGTCTCAATGTCTCCAGGGGCGGAAGAAACCATTCGCAGCGCTTGGACAGTCGGTCCCGGACCCGGGCAATATGGAAGATCTCCTCGCTGGCGGGGATCACCAGATCGATCTGCTCGCGCTCGACGATCGCGTTAAGGCTGTCAACGAAGGCGTCAAGCTGTGTGACGGGAGGCGGTAGGATGAAAGACTTCTCGACGCGGGTCGATCCGCGTCCCATATGCGTCCAGGTGCTGTCTGCCGCATAGACCTTGTGGCCGGCGCGATGGAGCTGCCGGCACAATTCGAGTGCGAATGCCGCCCGCAAGCCAGTGACAAGCACCCGTTTGCCTTGGCCCGCAGCGCCATTGCGCGAAGCTTCGATTTCTTTTTTCAATCTACCACCGGTGCGCAATAAGCCGTGCTTGCCTGGGAGGCAATTCAATCAAGTGCAAGCCCCTTGATGCGCCTGGGAAAATGAACGCCTCGTCGAAAGCATCCAAATCCTACGAGCGTCGGCAACACCCCAAGCTTCGACCGCTTCGCGCCGAAATCTGATCAGCGCTCCGGAAAAGTCGATTACTCAGGGGAAATGCGACCGACGATACTCCAATAGGAGATCGGGAAGAGACGTTCAAGAACGGCAAGGAACTTAGCATCGTTGCCGATCAATAATCGAATCTTGCGGGCCTCGATAGCCCTGGCGATGATTTCGCCAGCCTGCTCTGGCGGCATGTTGACGCCCTTTTTCGCCGTATCCCGGCGCGTCTTGGCTTCCGACTGCGGCGAATTTCCAACCATCCGCGCGCTCTCGATAATGTTGGTGTTGATGGCGCCGGGATGCACGACCGTGACGCCGATGCCATGCTTGCGCAGCTCGTATCGAAGCGATTGCGAGAAACCACGTACGCCGAACTTGCTTGCAGAATAGGCGGCCTGACCGGGCATGGCTGTAATTCCCAGAATGCTGGAGATATTGACGATATGGGCATCTCTCGACTTGATCAGGAACGGTAGCGCCGCTTTTGTCAGGCGCATCGTGGCGATCAGATTGATGCCGATCACCCACTCCATGTCGTTTGCCGTTACCGTTTGGAAATCGCCCAGAATCGTCACGCCGGCATTGTTGATCAGCAGATCCAGCGTTCCGTGGCGCTCGAAAACCGCCCGCGGCAAGGCGTCGACCTGCTCGCGAATGGCGAGGTCGCACACATGCTGCGAAGCCTTGCCGCCCTCGGCCTCAACCAGCCCCGTGGTCTCGGCAAGCCCGTCCGCATTGATGTCGGCAAGCGCCAGAACCGCGCCCCTGCGCGCGAGCGAAATGGCGGTCGCCCGCCCGATGCCGCTCGCCGCGCCGGTAATCAGCGCGACCTTCCCATCCAGTTCATATCGTTTCATGGCGCGATGTCCCACGTCAGGAGGGTGAGGAAAATCAACTCGTTCGAGGCGCGGCCTCCATGCTGGGGACGTTCAGTCGCGCCAGCATGCGTTCGATCAGCGTCGCAATGTCCGAGCGGGCATAGAAGCGCTCGTGATAGACGAATGCGAGATCGATCGCGCTTGGTCGTTGCGAGACGCGCAATGAAAGGCCATTGAAACTGCGCTCCTGAACAGGCAACGACACGCGTTCGATCGTGAGAGGGCCCATTTTTTGCGGCTCGTCACGCTCCGCCGTCATTCCAGGCGCAAAAATGGATTTCCTGGCCCTGTCGCTTGCATCAGTCACGGCGCAACTGAAATGCCGCAGAAC
>JAUIBM010000051.1 GCA_030428345.1 Alphaproteobacteria bacterium
GAACCGCTATCTGCGCGAGCAGGCCGGGCAGGATGTGAAACGCCGCATCTGCAATTGCTTCCTCGCCAGTCTCCCTGACGGAAAAATCGCGGGGTACTATACCCTCGCCGCCGCCAGCATACCGCTCACCCAATTGCCGGAGGCGACGCGCAGGAAACTGCCGAGATACGGCTTCATACCTGCCGCACTCGTTGGCAGATTGGCCGTGGCCACCGCCCATCGAGGGGCGCGATTGGGCGGGGCGCTGGTGGCGGACGCCGCACGACGGGCCGCCCACTCCGGACCGGCCGTTCATGCGCTGATCGTCGACGCCAAGGACGACAATGCTGTCGGCTTCTACCTGCATCTGGGTTTCCGGCGTTTCGAGAGCCGGCCGATGACACTGTTCCTGCCGCTCGCCACGGCGCTCGCAGCATTCGGCAGCGGCTGAAGCCTCGCAACGCCCCACGCCCCCAAAAAACTTATCCCCGCACCTGCCGCCTCGCCTTAGGCTTTGCCCACTGCTTCCCGGCGCAGACGCCGGAACGATATCGCCGTCGGAACGGAGGGAGGCAGCAGCGGAGCGCGGCGTGTCGCAAGACCTGCTGTTCGAGGGCCGTCCGGGCGCAGTGTGCACTTGCCCGCGACGGTTCCATCAAATCTCCGCGCGGGGCGGCCAGGGGCCGCACACATGCCCCCACGAAGGCGCGGTCGCCCCGTGGTTTGTGCAACCCAAGACCGCCGGCCGGGCTTTCTGGGCCCGCCGGCGGAAACGGGCCGGAAATTCCGCCATGCCGCGGGCGCCTTGCGCCGCGTGAAGGATCAGCCATGCCTGCAAGCCAGCCGTCATCTGCAAATCGTCATGGCGCCGGACATCCGGCGACGGATCATCCTGCCACAGATCGCCCATCCGGCGATCAACCGGCGGGGTCTGGCGAGACGGGCGGGCGGCCAGGCGGGGATAGCCGGGAAGGAACTGCGCCAGCCCATTTCGACTATCTGCGCGCGCTCGCCCATTTCGAGGGCGCATGGAAATGGTGCGCGCGGGCCGAATGCAATCGCCGTCGCAAATGCTGCGGCGGGCCGCGCGGCACGGCGACGAGGCGCGGCATTCCGGCCTGCCGCACGGGCGAGCCGGGCGAAGCCTGGGCGGCGGAGCAGATCGCCCTGCTGGTGCAGTCGCGCCGGGCCGCGCAGGCGGAGGATACTTCGACGGCGCGCGCGCCAGGCGGCTCGGCCGGGACCGGGCGGCGATGAACCGGCGGGAGCGCCGGCAGCGGCGGCCTATCGGCGGCGCTCGACCGCGTCCCAGAACAGCGCCGCGATATCGGTTCCCGAGAAGCGCTTCACCTCTCGGATGCCGGTCGGCGAGGTGACATTGATCTCGGTCAGCCAGTCGCCGATCACGTCGATGCCGACGAAGATGAAGTCGAGCTCCTTCAGGCGCGGGCCGATGGCGGCGCAGATCTCGCGTTCGCGCGCGGTCAGTTCGCTGTGCTCGGCCCGCCCGCCGACATGCATGTTGGAGCGCGCGTCGCCCTCCGCCGGCACGCGGTTGATCGCGCCCACCGGCTCGCCGTCGATCAGGATGATGCGCTTGTCGCCCTGGCGCACCTGCGGCAGGTAGCGCTGGGCGATGAGCGGATCGCGGAACATGCCGGCGAACATTTCCAGCAGGGAGGAAAGGTTCTGGTCGCCATCGGCGATGCGGAAGACGCCCGCCCCGCCATTGCCGTAGAGCGGCTTGACGATGATGTCGCCGAACTCCTTGCGGAAGTCGCGGATCGCCTGGAAATCGCGGGTGATCAGCGTCTCCGGCATCAGTTCGGGAAATTCGGTGACGAGGATCTTCTCCGGCGAATTGCGCACCGCCGCCGGGTCGTTCACCACCAGCGTGGCGGGATGGATGCGCTCCAGGATATGGGTGGTGGTGATGTAGGACATGTCGAAGGGCGGGTCCTGGCGCAGCAGCACCACGTCCAGCGTCGAAAGGTCGGTGGTCGTTGCGTCCCCGAGGGTGAAATGATCGCCCTCCACGTCGCGCACCGACAGCGGCTCGATCGCCGCGGTCACCTTGCCGGAGCGCAATTGCAGCCGGTCGGGCGTGTAGTGAAACAGTTCATGGCCGCGCGCCTGCGCTTCCAGGCACAGGGCGAAGGTCGAATCCCCGCGAATGTGAACGCTGGAAATGTGGTCCATCTGCACGCCGACTTTGAGGGCCATCGCATCTTTCTCCTGATCGCAACCGGTCCCCTCCATAGGGCGGCGCGCCGGGGCTTGGCAATGGTCCCGCGTTCACATTCGCGAAGCCGCTCGTGCCGGCCGGCGGTGCGCTCAGAACGCGTCCTCGAAGTGATGCGGCCAGCGCCACGGCGTCACCGCCATGATGTCGAACCGCCAGGACAGGCGGTCCCTGTCGCGCCGCCCGGCGATCCACACGGCGGCGGCGTTGGCGATCCGCCGCTGGCTCTCGCGGCCCACCGCATCCACCGCCTCGCCATGGCTGGCGCGGGCTTTCACCTCGACAAAGGCGATGAGATCGCCCTTGCGGGCGACGATGTCGATCTCGCCCTGGCGGCAGCGGAAATTGCGCGCGAGGATCCGCCAGCCCTTGAGGCGCAGGGCGAGCGCGGCCAGAAATTCGCCCCGCGCGCCACGGCCCAGCGCCGCACGCTTTGCATTCCTGCGAGGCGCTGGCGGTCGGGCTTTCACTTCTGGCCGTCGCCGGGATCGCCGGCTTCGCCCACATCCTCACTGCCGTCCTCGCCGCCGTCCTCCCGCGTCAGGGCGAGGGCGCGCTGATACAGTTCGCGCCGGCCGATGCCGGTCAGGCGCGCCGCTTCCGCCGCCGCCTGGCTGACGCTCATGCGCTCCAGCAGTTCGGCCAGCAGCGCGTCGGGATCGGCGTCGGCGGCGGCCGCGTCGGGCGGGGCGACCAGCAGCACGATCTCGCCCTTGACGGCGGCCTCGCGGTATCGCTCGGCCAGTTCGCCCGCCGGCATCGAGAGGAATTCCTCATGCAGCTTGGTCAGTTCCCGGGCGACGGTCACCGGGCGTTCGGCGCCCAGTTCGGCGGCGATGTCGGCCAGCGCACGGCCGAGGCGGTTCGGGCTCTCGAAGAAGATCAGCGTCGCCGGCACGCCGGAAAGTTCCCTCAGCCGCTTGCGCCGGGCGGTCTCCCGCGAGGGCAGGAAGCCGCCGAACAGGAACGTCTCTGCCGGCATTCCGCTGGCGCTGAGCGCGGCGACCGGCGCGCTGGCGCCGGGCAGGGGCCAGACGGGTATTCCCCTGGCCCGCGCCTCGGCCACCAGCCGGAATCCGGGATCGGAGACCAGCGGGGTTCCCGCATCGGTGATCAGCGCCACGCTCTCGCCGCGCTCCAGCGCGGCGATGATTTTCGGGCCGGCGGCGTTGGCGTTATGCTCATGATAGGAAACCGTGCGAGCATCGATGCCGTAATGGCGAAGCAGCTTGGCGGAGACGCGGGTGTCCTCGCAGGCGACAAGCGTTGCTCCGGCAAGCACCTGCAGCGCACGCAGCGTAATGTCGGCCAGATTGCCGATCGGCGTCGCCACGACATAAAGGCCCGGCTCCACGGCGCGGCCGGGGATTGGCACCCCGCTTATGGAAAAACCCATGATCGGCTCCTGGCGCGCCGGATTAACGGCGCATTGCGCTTGCAGTTTCACCGTTTTTCCAGCTACGGCAATCGGATTGCCCGATTTTGGCCGCGCCGACGCGCGACAAGGTCCGGATCGGGTGGCGGCGCGTTGCCAGCAGGTGCGAGCGCCGCGGGACCGCCTGGCGATGGCGGCGCAGCGGAATACGGCAAGAGGGACGGAAATTTGCAGTCACGAAATAGCTTTGCGCGGGCTGGCGCACAAGTGGACCTGTGCGCTGAGGCCTGGGCCGGCGCAAGGGCGCGCCGCGGCGGGAACCGGCGCGTCATAAAGCCGCTCGGCGGGCTTGCGCTCGCGCTGTTCGCGCTGGCGGCCTGCACCTCCGGCGATCTGGGGCTGCGGCAGACGCCGCGACTCGCCGAGAATGTCGCGCCCGCCACGCCGACCGCCAATCCGAATGGCGAGGTTGTCGGCCAGGGCCAGGTGCGCCTGGCGCTGCTGATCCCGAAGAGCGCTCCGGGCAATGCGGCCACGGTCGCCACCGAGATCCGCAACGGCGCCGTGCTGGCGATGCAGGATTTCGGATCGGCCGATCTGCAACTGGTGATCAAGGACACGGCCGGCCAAGCGGCCGGCGCCCAGGCGGCCGCCGGAGAGGCGGTGCGCGAGGGTTCGACCGCTGTCCTGGGCCCCGTCTTCGCCGGCAATGTCACGGCGGCCTCGGCCATTACCCAGCCCGCCGGGCGCACGCTGATCGCGTTTTCGACCGACACCTCGACGGCGCGGCGCGGGGTATACCTGCTGTCCTACACGCCGCAGGAAGACACCTCGCGGATCATTCGCTTCGGCATTTCGCGCGGCGCCAAGTCGATCCTGGCGTTTCTTCCGAACAATACCGAGGGCGGAATTCGCGAGGCGGTGCTGAGGCAGGAGGCCGGCGCCGGCGGGGCAAGCGTCCAGGTCGTGCGCTATGACCGCTCCGTCCCCTCGATCGAGACGGCGGTGGCCACCGCCACGCCGATGCTCGAAGGGGTGGACGCGGTCTACATTCCCGAAGGCTCGGAAATCCCCAATGTCTTCATGCAGGTCATGCGCCGCAACACGGTCAACCTGATCGGCAAGCTGATCATGGGTTCGGGCTCCTGGGAAAGCACCAGCTTCACCGAGCCGCAGCTGGAGGGCGCGCTGTTTCCGGGGCGCGACACCACCAAATTCGCCGATTTCGCCTCGCGCTATGAAACCGCCTTCGGCGCCAAGCCGACCGTCTGGGCGGCGCTCGGCTATGATTCGATCACCCTGTCGACCGACCTCGTCCGCCGTCTCGGACCGATCGACGCCTTCAAACCGCAATCGCTGGAGAACCCGTCCGGCTATGCCGGCGTCAACGGGATATTCCGGCTGAAGAGCGACGGCACGGCCGAGCGCGGCCTGGCGATCTATCAGGTCGAGCGCAACGGCGCGAAGCGGATGGTCTCTCCGGCGCCAAGCCGGTTCGGGCGCACCTCGTCGCTGAACTGAGCTTGCCGGCGCCCGGAATCGCCGGGCGCGCCGCCGGGTTCAGGCCTGTTCGGGCAGGCTGCGATCAAGCAGGGAAAGCCAGTTGTCGCGCGCCAGCTTGGCCAGCAGGGCGTCGTCGAAGCCGTGCTGCGCGAACGCCTCGAGGAGGCGCGGCACCCCGGTGACGTCGCCGATCGGCCTGGGCACGATGCAGCCGTCGAAATCCGATCCGAGCCCGACGTGATCCTCGCCGAGATGCTCGATGAGATAGTCGGTATGGCGCAGCAATTCCTCCCAGCCCATGTCGGGCGAGGCCCTTCCGTCCTCGCGCAGGTAGAAGGTCGCGAAATTGAGGCCCACCATGCCCTTCGTTTCGCGGATCACGGCCAATTGGCGGTCGGTCAGGTTGCGCGGCGAGGCGCATAGCGCATGGGCGTTGGAATGCGTGGCGACCAGCGGCGCGTCGGAGATCGCGGCCACGTCGTTGAAGCCGGCTTCGTTCATGTGCGACAGGTCGACGATGATGCCGAGCCGGTTGCAAAGGCGGATGAGGTCCTTGCCCTTTTCCGTCAGGCCGGGGCCGATATCGGGATCGCCGGGAAATTTCATCGGGACGCCATGGCCGAAGATCGTCGGCCGGCTCCAGACCGGCCCGAGCGAGCGCAGGCCCATCTCGTGGAACAGATAGAGCGCGTCGAGATCGGGACCGATCGCCTCGGCGCCCTCGATATGCATGATGCCGGCGATCTTGCCGCCGGCGATGGCGGCGCGAATCTGCGAGGGCGTGCGGCAGACGGCGAAATCCTCGGGCGCCGCCCGCGCCATCCAGTGCATGATGCCGGCCATGGTCATCGCCACCGGCTGGGCGTCCGCATGGGACATCAGCGGCGGCAGATCGAGGCCGTAGGGCGGGTTCGCCATTGCCGCTGCCATGTTCGGCGGCGGGCCCTTGGACGCCGGCGGCACGAAGATCGCGAAGAAGCCGCCGGCAAAGCCGGCCCGGCGCATGCGCGCCAGATCCATGTGCCCGTTGCCGGAATCGCCGAGCCACAATTCCTCGCGCGGAGTGGGACTCATCATCAGCCGCAACAGGAAGTCGTTGTGGCCGTCGAAAAAGGCGATGGGTTGAGTCATGGAGGGGTCCCGGCTGGTGCGCGCCCCGTAAAGCTAGGCAGTCGGGCAGGCGGGCGCAACCGCTTTCCCCCGGAACACCGGCCATGCAACCGGCCAGGCAACCGGCCAGGCAACCGGCCAGGCAACCGGCTTGCGTCCGACGGGCCGATTGGCGATGCTGGCGCCGCGCGCGACAATCATGCATCGATGGGGCATTATCGATCCGAAGGAGAGCCGCCTTGGACGAGACACAAGACCCGTTTGTGCATCACCCGGTGCTGCGCGACAGGATCAAGGATCCGTTTCAGTCCTTTTTCAGGAACTTCAAGCCTTCCGATTTCGACGCCAGGATGAAGGAACAGGGCGCGTCGACCGACTGGCGGTTTACCGACGCGCAGATTGAAGCGTCGCGCGCCGCGTTCATCGGCCCCAAGGCCGGCGCTGATCTGTGGGTGTTTGCCTATGGTTCCCTGATGTGGGATCCGGCGATCCGGTTTGCGGAGGTGCGTCGGGCGCGCATTCACGGTTTTTCGCGCAGCTTCTGCCTGAAGGACACATTTGGCGCGCGCGGCACAGCCGAGGCGCCGGGATTGATGGCCGCTCTCGACACGGGCGGCCAGTGCGACGGGCTGGCCTTCCGCATTGCCGCCGATCACGTTGAGGAGGAGAGCGGGGTGCTGTGGCGGCGCGAACTGGTCGGCCCGGCCTATCTGCCGCTGCTCCACGAGATCGAGACCGCGCATGGCCCGGTGGAAGCGCTGATCTTCGCGGCGGACCATTCCGCGCCGGTCATCTGCGCCGATATCGGCCGCGAGGACCAGATACGCTACATCGCCACCGGGGCGGGCTTCCTGGGCTCCAGCCTGCAATATCTGGAAAACATCGTCGCGCAGTTCGGGGCGCTCGGCATCGAGGACCGCGCGGTCTCGCAATTGCTCGAAGACACGATCGCCTACAGGGCGGGACTTGCCGAAACCGCCTAAGCCGCCAGATCGGCGACGATGGCGTCCAGCACCAGGAAGCCGGCCTGCGTTACCCTGACGGTGCGCCGCGACAGCGTTTCGACCAGACCCTCGCCCTCGAGGAAGGCGAGGCGGGCGGGATCGAGTTCCCTGCCCGACATCCGCTCGAACCGCGCCAGGTCGATACCCTCGCGCAGGCGAAGTCCCATCAGCAGCATTTCATCGCCCGCCTCGTCGGGAAGCAGGGTCTCGAAGTTCTCCATTCCGTGGCCGTCGACCATGGCGCGCTGCCACCAGTCTTCCGGATTGCGCCTTGCCGCTGTCGCCACGCGCTTGCCCTCGACGGTAAGCCGCCCATGCGCGCCGGGGCCGACGCCGACATAGTCCTGGTAGCGCCAATAGACGAGATTATGCGCGCATTCCGCGCCCGGCGCGGCGTGGTTCGAGATTTCGTAGGCGGGCAGACCCGCCTCCGCGGTCACCGCCAGGGTAAGCTCGTAGAGCTCCGCGGCGCGATCCATGTTCGGGATCTTCAGCTTTCCGCGTTTCTGAAGATCGAAGAAGGGCGTGCCCGGCTCGATCGTCAACTGGTACAGCGACAAATGATCGGCGGCCAGCGCCAGCGCCTGGCGCAGTTCGCCCTCCCACGCTTCGGCGCTCTGGCCGGGGCGGGCGTAGATGAGGTCGAAGGAAAGGCGCGGGAAGATTTCGCGGGCCAGCCCGATAGCCTTCAGCGCTTCGGCCACGTCGTGCAGGCGCCCCAGTTTCTTCAACTGGTCGTCATGCAGCGACTGCACCCCGAGCGAGACCCGGTTGACGCCGGCGGCGCGATAGCCGCGAAAGCGCTCGGCCTCCACGCTGGACGGATTGGCCTCCAGCGTGATTTCCGCTTCCGGCGAGACGGTCCACCGGCTGGCGACGGCCTGGAGCAGGTGGTCGACCGTCGCCGGCAGCATGAGCGAGGGCGTGCCGCCGCCGAAGAAGATGCTCGTGACGGTGCGCCCCGGCGCGAGGCGCGCCATGTGGTCGAGCTCGCGCTCATAGGCCTGTACGAACACCGCCTGATCGACGGGATTGTGCCGCACATGGCTGTTGAAATCGCAATAGGGGCATTTGGCGGCGCAGAACGGCCAATGGATGTAGACGCCGAAGCCGGGCTCGTTTGCGTTCACCCGGCATTCTCCAGCATCGAATTGGCGAATTTGGCGAAGGCGCGCGCCCGGT
The DNA here is from genome assembly GCA_030428345.1 of Alphaproteobacteria bacterium. Taxonomy (GTDB): domain Bacteria; phylum Pseudomonadota; class Alphaproteobacteria; order Rhizobiales; family Rhizobiaceae; genus BOKV01. Next base: position 8,396 of record JAUIBM010000051.1, read on the forward strand.
GCGACAGGCCGAGATCGCCCCGGCCGGCCTCCCAGCCGTGCTTTTCGCCGGCTTCCATCTCGCCGAAGGTCTGCGTGTAGCCATCGGGCAGGAATACCGGATCATAGCCGAAGCCGCGCGTGCCGCGCGGCGGCCAGACCAGCGTTCCTTCCACCTCGCCGCGGAAATATTCCGCATGTCCATCGGGCCATGCGAGGCAAAGCACCGCGACGAAGCGGCCGGTGCGCTGCGAGGGCTGGCTCGCGCGGCGCTCGCGCAGCGCCGCCTCGACCTTTTCCATCGCCATGGCGAAGTCGCGTCCCGTCCCGTCCGGCTTCTCGGCCCAGTCGGCGGTATAGACGCCCGGATCGCCGTCCAGCGCGTCGACGCAAAGGCCGGAATCGTCCGATAGCGAGGGCAGGCCGGTCGCCTGCGCCGCCGAGAAAGCCTTGGTGTAGGCGTTTGCCTCGAAGCTCGTGCCGGTTTCCTCCGGCTCGGCGAGACCCAGTTCCCCCGCGGACTTGGCCGAGAAGCCGTAAGGCGCCAGAAGCTCCCGAATTTCGGCCAGCTTGCCGGCATTGTGGGTCGCCACGACGATCTCGCGGCCGCTCAGCGCGCGCATGAATCCTGCCTCAAAATGCCAGCTTCTGCATGTCGACGAGCTGGCCGATGCCCTTGCGGGCCAGTCCCATCAGCGCCGCGAATTCCGCTTCGCTGAAAGGCTCGCCCTCGGCCGTGCCCTGAATCTCGACGATGCCGCCCTTGCCGGTGATGACGAAATTGGCGTCGGTCCCGGCGGTCGAATCCTCCGCATAGTCGAGATCGAGCACCGGCGCGCCATTGTGGATGCCGCAGGAAATCGCGGCGACATGATCCTTCAGGACGTTGTCGCCGACCATGCTTCTGGCCCGCATCCAGTCGACGCAGTCCTTCAGCGCGACCCAGCCGCCGGTAATCGCCGCCGTGCGGGTGCCGCCATCGGCCTGGATGACGTCGCAATCGATGGTGATCTGGCGTTCGCCGAGCGCGACGAGATCGACAACGGCGCGCAGCGAGCGGCCGATCAGGCGCTGGATCTCGACGGTGCGTCCCGATTGCTTGCCGGCGCTCGCCTCGCGGCGCATGCGATCGGTGGTCGAGCGTGGCAGCATGCCGTATTCGGCCGTCACCCAGCCCTTGCCGCCGCCGCGCAGCCATGGCGGCACCCGTTCTTCGAGCGAGGCGGTGCACAGCACATGGGTATCGCCGAAGCGCACCATGCACGAGCCTTCCGCATGGCGCGCGACGCCGCGTTCCAGCGTCACCGCCCGCAATTCGTCCGGGGCTCTCTTCGAAGGCCGCATCTGATTCTCCCGCCATGGTGTTTGCGCCGCTTCTAACCCCTTGCCCGCGCCCCTGCAAAGGCTAATTGGCGGCGTTCCCCGCCGCTCGCACCGCATTGCACACCGCGTCCGCCTGCTCTTATATGAAGGGCGCGCGTCCCGGCTGGGCGAGGCGCGCAGGGCAGGAGCCATGAGCGCACCAACACGAAAGCCATTCCTCTCGGCCCATGCGCCGGAGCAACTCGACCGGCGATCGCGCGACATTTTCCGCGCCATCGTCGAATCCTATCTGGAGACCGGCGACCCGCTGGGCTCGCGCACCTTGTCGCGCCATCCCTCGCTCGGGGTTTCGCCGGCCACCATCCGCAACGTCATGCAGGACCTGGAGCTTCTGGGCCTGATCTATGCCCCGCACACCAGCGCCGGCCGCCTGCCGACGGAGACGGGGCTGCGCTTCTTCGTCGACAGCTTCCTGGAGATCGGCGATCTGGGACAGGAGGAGCGCCAGACCATCGAATCGCAGGTGCAGGCGGCCTCGCAAGGGCGCACGCTCGACAATGTCCTGTCGGAGGCGAGCCATCTGCTCTCGGGCCTGTCGCGCAGCGCCGGCCTGGTGCTGGCGGCCAAGGCGGATCTGCGCCTGCGCCACATCGAATTCATCCGCCTGGAGCCGCAAAAGGCG
>JAUIBM010000052.1 GCA_030428345.1 Alphaproteobacteria bacterium
CCGGCTTTGCGGCAATATTCTTCGAGCGAAGCGGCGATCCCGACATTTTCCGAACGTGCCGAATCGCAATCCCGCTTTGCTCGATGTCTCCACGCAAGCCGCCGCCGCAAGGCAGGTGGCTGATGCGTCCCATCGCATCGCCCAAGCCGGGTTGGGGGCCCTGGGCGCACTGGCGCAAATCCGATCCCGATTATCCTGACGCGCTCCGCGAAGCGATAGAGCGCGAATTCCTCCCGCCGCTCGAGCAGCTCCAAACGATACGGGACTTCTTCGACTGGATCGCCGCGCTTGGCGGGGTCCAGGATAGCGATCACCTCGAACACAGGGTGTTCGTCGAGATCGCCCATGGCGATTTCGACGCGGCGGCCCTTCACGCAACGAAGGATTTTTGGAGTTTGAGCCGCAGCGCCTGCAACGAATGGCAGACCGGCCTCGGCGATCGATTGGTCGAGCAGGGCGACGCGCTTTCGACCGAGGACAAACAAGCCCTGATCGCCATGCTGCGTCGCCGCGAGGAGGACGCCATCAGGGCCCTCAAGCTGGAGAAACACTGGGAGCGGACACCGTTTCCCGCAGAGGAGAGGGGTTTGGGTCGATGACTACCCATCCCGACATCCAGCGATTGATCGGCCCCTTGCTGGAGCAGGACGACGAGTTGTTCGCGTTCGAGGACTACCTGGCGATCCGGCCGGTCCGGCATGTCTTGATGGCGCTTCGGTTGGTGCGCGGCGGGTCGAAGGGCGAAATCCTCGCAGAGATGTGCCCCGCACTTCTTCCCCAACTGGAACCTGGACAGCGCCCGCTCGTCCCTGAGCCGCAGTTCTTCTGGCCGTACGACCGTGTCTGGAATCTGGGTGAGGCCGAGTATCCGCATAATCGGCAAATGAAGCTCAAATATCACCTCATACCGGAGATGAAGCAGTACAACAGGATCGTGATGTTCGAGGCGATCGCCCGACAGTATCTCGCTGGGCAATCAATAGAATATGCGGAATGCCACACGATACTCGACATGACGCAGGGCAGGTTTTCATTCGCCGTGAATGGCTTGGCGACGGATCCCGGCGGACGGATCTGCGAATTCGCCAATGCCCATTCTCCCGGCCTGGGCGATCGATTGCGCGAGCAGGGGGACGATCTTCCGATCGGGGACAAGCGAGCCCTGATCGCCATGCTGCATGAGCGCGAACGAAACGCCGTCCACGCCCTGAAGCTGGAGAAGCACTGGGAGCCGAGCCCGTTCCCGGCGGAGGATAAGGGGCTGGTTTGACCGGATTGGCGCCAGTCAGACCAGCGCCGGATCAGGTCAGATACTGTCCGCCATTGGCGGAAAGCGTCGAGCCGGTAATGAAGCCGGCGGCGTCCGATGCCAGGAACGCCACGCAACGCGCAATTTCTTCCGGCTCGCCAAGACGGCCGACCGGAATCTGGGCAATGATGCTTTCCCGAACCTTTTCAGGCACCGCCATGACCATTTCCGTCGCGATATAGCCGGGACAGATCGCGTTGACCGTGATGCCGGCGCGAGCGCCTTCCTGCGCGAGCGCCTTGGTGAAGCCGATATCACCCGCCTTGGCGGCGGAATAATTCGCCTGGCCGGCCTGGCCCTTCTGGCCGTTGATCGAGGAGATATTGATCACCCGCCCGAATTTGCGCTCGCGCATGCCGCCCCACACCTGATGCGTCATGTTGAACAGGCCGTTGAGATTGGTGCCGATCACATCGTTCCATTGATCGGGCGTCATGCGATGGAACATCGAATCGCGGGTAATGCCGGCATTGTTGACCAGGATGTCGATCGGCCCGAGCTCGGCCTCCACCCTGGCGATGCCCTCTCCGCATGCCTCGTAGCTGGCGACCGACCATTTGTAGACCGCAATGCCGGTCTCGGCCTTGAAGGCGTTGGCTGCTTCGTCATTTCCCGCGTAGTTCGCGGCGACCGTATAGCCCGCTTCCTTGAGCGCCTTCGAAATGGCCGCGCCAATGCCGCGGCTGCCGCCCGTTACCAATGCTACCCTAGACATGCGTTTCTCCCCGGTTTCTTGTTTCCGCCATCGTCGCCTGCCAGCGCCGTTTCGTCAAAGCAAAACCGCATCACCCCCTCCGTGAAGCGTGGCACCGCCAGCCGATGATCATCCCTTGGACACGACCGGCCGCTCATGGCGAGCGGGCCGGCCGCGCTGAAGCCATTGGCAGGTCCGGATCAATCCCGCTCGACGCACATGGCAACGCCCATGCCGCCGCCGATGCAGAGTGTGGCCAGGCCCTTCTTCGCGCCCCGACGCTTCATCTCGAACAGGAGCGTGTTGAGAATGCGCGCGCCCGAAGCGCCGATCGGATGTCCGATGGCGATAGCCCCGCCATTGACATTGACGATTTCGGGATCCCATCCCATGTCCCGATTGACCGCGCAGGCCTGCGCCGCGAAGGCTTCGTTGGCCTCGACGAGATCGAGATCGCCCACGCTCCAGCCCGCCTTTTCCAGCGCCCTGCGTGAAGCGGGAATGGGACCGGTGCCCATGACCGCCGGATCGACGCCCGCCGTCGCCCAGGAAACGATGCGCGCCATCGGTTCGATTCCGCGCTTTTCTGCCTGCGAGGCGCGCATCAGCACGACCGCCGCAGCGCCGTCATTGATGCCCGAAGCATTGGCCGCAGTGACCGAGCCTTCCTTGTCGAAGGCGGGGCGCAGTTTGGAGACGCCCTCCATCGTGACGCCGTGCTTGATGTACTCGTCCTTGTCCACCACCGTCTCGCCCTTGCGGTCCTTGACGGTGAACGGCACGATCTCGTCCTGGAAGCGGCCGGCCTTCTGGGCCGCTTCGGCCTTGTTCTGCGACGCAACGGCGAATTCGTCCTGGTCCTGCCGGCTCAGCTGCCACTGCCGCGCCACGTTTTCGGCGGTGTTGCCCATGTGGTAGCCGAAGAATGCGTCGGTCAGGCCGTCCTTGATCATGGTGTCGACCATTTTCAGATCGCCCATCTTCACCCCGCTGCGCAGATAGGCGGCGTGCGGCGCCAGCGACATCGACTCCTGCCCGCCGGCCACGATGATGTCGGCGTCTCCGGTCGCGATCTGCTGCATGCCCAGCGCCACCGCGCGCAGGCCGGAACCGCAGATCTGGTTGACCACCCAGCTGGTGGCCTCCTTGGGAACGCCCGCCGCCATTGCCGCCTGGCGAACCGGGTTCTGGCCCAGCGCCGCCGTCAGCACCTGGCCGAACACGACTTCATTGACCTCTTCGGGAGAAACCCCGGCACGCTCGAGCGCCGCCTTGATGGCAACGGCGCCGAGCTCGAACGCCGGCGTGTTGGCGAAGGACCCGTTGAATGAGCCGACCGGCGTGCGGGCCGCGCTGGCGATGACGATTGCATCCTGGCTGGTCATGAAATTCCTCCTTGGAATGGCGGCCACGCCTCACGCGCCCCGCTTTAACGTTGGAAATAGCGCCCGAAGCGCGCTTGTGCAATCGCACACTCGTTCCACGGACGCCCGGAACGCCTGCGCCGACCCGCCATGCCCGCGATCCGGGGCGTGCCGGGTCCGCCGGGAAGCCGCTTGCCGTTCGGGTGCGGAATGCCCGGGAAAGGGCCCGCCGCCAATGGCGTCGTGGGTGGATCGCAGGCCGACAAGTTCGCCGGTGCTCGCGAGCCATCCCGCGCCGGCTTCGCGCCCCAGCGCATGCAGGTGGCGCACGAAGCCGATCTCTGCATTGAGTTTGGACGAGGCGGAGACGGCCGAAAGCTGCTCGTCCGCGGCGATGCGATGGAGCCGCAGCGGGCGCAGGCGCGACGGCAGGCGCGCACCGTTCGCGCAAAGCTCGTTGATGAACGCGATCGCCCGCAACTCGCGAACCAGCGAGGCGTTGAAGGTAATCTCGTCTATGCGGTTGCCGATTCCCCGCGCGGTCCGTGGCGCTCCACGGCGATGGGCCGGATTGATCTGTATCAGGACGACATCGTCGGCCTCGGTCTGGTAGAGGCACGGTGTCAGCGACGGATTGCCGACATAACCGCCATCCCAATAGTGCCTGCCGTCGATTTCCACCGCCTTGAACAGATAGGGGAGACAGGCCGAGGCGAGGACCGCGTCCAGCGTGATTTCCTCATTGGCGAATATCCGCACGCCGCCCGACTCCACATCGGTGGCCGAGACGAAAAGCGATATCCGGCCCTCGGAGGCGAGCGCCGGAAAATCGACAACCCGGCGAACCAGGGAACGCAGGGGATTGATGTCGAGAGGGTTGAATTCATAGGGCGAGACCAGCCGCGACAGCACATCCATCATCATCAGCCCCGGAGAATGGTCGACCGACCAGTTTCCCAGCCATATGTCCAGCGGCGATCGCCGCACCGGGCTGAGCCGGGCGCGTTCGCAGACTCCTTCCCAGAATTCACAGAGCAGGTCGCGGGCGCCCTGTTCGCCCCCACGCCGCATTCCCTCGGCCAGGACCACCGCATTGAGCGCCCCGGCGCTGGCGCCGGTAACGCCCGATATCTCGAACCGCCCGTCTTCGAGGAGCCGGTCGAGTACGCCCCAGGTAAAGGCCCCGTGTGCGCCGCCGCCTTGCAGGGCGAGAGATATTTTCCTGCGCGATCCGGCTTCCGCGTTTCGTGCGCCGCCATTGTGTCGAGCCATCGGAATACTCCCTGGACGAGAGGCCATGACCGGCGCCCAGCCAGGAACGGAACAGCGGCGCCAGTCGAGCGGTCATATTGTGCATTGCAATATATGCGATGCAATATTGGCTTAACAAGGGCACCGCAGGGGCGAGGTATGTGCGCGTCGGCGTCATGGAATCGGCCAGGAAAGGCTGCATTTGTGCATCCATGCTGCGCAGCATGGGTGCAGCATGGATCGAGACTTGAAGGATCGCGAGCGGGAAGCAATTCGACGGAGAACCGCTTCCGGTTGACAACCGACCGGGCCGCGTCCACATCTTCCGCCGAGCCGGACAGACAGAAACGCCGCCTGAGGTCGTGCGACGCGGCGGCGATCCTTCGGTCGTACGGCGATTGGCCCAAGAGCAAGCGGACCCAAGCCGATGAGCGATTCCTATCTGCGCGCCCCCCTGCCCCGCAAGCATACGGTGGCGGTTGACGTGGGCGGAGTTGCGGTGGGCGGCAATGCGCCCGTCGTCGTCCAGTCCATGACCAACACCGACACCGCCGACATCGAGGCGACGGTGCGTCAGGTCGCGGCCTTGGCGCGGGCCGGTTCGGAACTGGTTCGCATCACCGTCGACCGGGACGAATCCGCTGCGGCCGTGCCCCATATTCGCGACAGGCTCGCGGCACGCGGCGTCAAGGTGCCGCTGATCGGCGATTTTCACTATAACGGGCACAAGCTGCTTGCCGACCATCCCGCCTGCGCTGAGGCCTTGGACAAATACCGCATCAATCCCGGCAATGTCGGTTTCAAGGACAAGAAGGACACGCAGTTCGCGGCGATTGTCGAGACCGCGATCCGCCATGACAAGCCGGTGCGCATCGGCGTCAATTGGGGCTCTCTCGACCAGGTGCTGCTCACTCGCCTGATGGACGAGAACGCGGCGAACGGCTCGCCGCTGACCGCCCAACAGGTGACGCGCGAAGCGATCGTGCAATCGGCGCTGATCTCCGCCGAACAGGCCGAACAGATCGGCCTCGCGCGCTCGCGCATTATCCTTTCCGCCAAGGTGTCGCAGGTCCAGGACCTGATCGCCGTCTACACCGATCTGGCTTCCCGCTCCAACCACGCGCTGCATCTGGGCCTTACCGAGGCCGGTATGGACACCAAGGGCATTGTCGCTTCCTCGGCCGCGATGGGCGTCCTGCTGCAACAGGGTATCGGCGACACCATCCGCATCTCCTTGACTCCGGAACCGGGCGGAGACCGCACCCGCGAGGTCAAGGTTGCGCAGGAACTGCTCCAGACCATGGGCTTCAGGGCATTCGTCCCGATTGTCGCCGCCTGTCCGGGATGCGGGCGCACCACTTCCACCGTGTTTCAGGAACTGGCTCAGAAGATCCAAGGTGATATACGCGAGCAGATGCCGGTCTGGCGCGAGAAATATCCTGGCGTCGAGGCGCTTAACGTTGCGGTGATGGGCTGTATCGTCAACGGCCCGGGCGAATCCAAGCAGGCCGACATCGGCATTTCCCTGCCGGGCACCGGCGAGACGCCGGCCGCGCCTGTTTTTGTGGACGGCAAGAAGGTCGCCACCCTTCGCGGCGCGAGCATCGCCGACGACTTCCACAAGATGGTGCTCGACTATGTCGAGCAGCGCTATGGCGGCGGCAAGGTCGGAGCCGCCGCCGAATAGGCTTCAAAGATCCTTCTTCGGCTTCCGCTTCGTCTCATCGCGGGCGAGTTCCCGCCGCGCCTTGTCCGAGACGTTCCCGGGCGCCGCATGCATCAGGGAATAGGAAGTTTCCGCTTCCAGATCGATTCCGTCTTCGACCCCCACCTTGGCGGCATCCTTCGCCAGCCAGCCATCGGCGGCCTTGCGCCCGAGGTCGAACAAATGGTCGAGAAACCCCGGCTCAGAATTCTGCTTCGAGGCAGCCGAAAGCGCCAGCAATGCCTCTGGAGCTTCAATGCGGTGCACCCGCACGTCCCGATAGCGGCCCGCTTCGATACTGCCCTCCGCGATAAGCCGCTTGACGAACTTGATAGCGCGAAACTCGCCCAGCAACGAGGCGTTGAACGTGATCTCATCGACGCGATTGGCGATCTCTTGCGCGGTCCTGGGCGTTTCCATGCGCTCGATCGGATTGATCTGGACGATGAGGATATCTTCGGTGCTGGTTTGATAGAAGAACGGGAAAAGCACCGGATTGCCCATGTAGCCGCCGTCCCAATAGGGAACGCCTTCGATCTCCACGGCCTTGAAGATCTGCGGCAGGCAAGCCGAGGCGAGCACCGCGTCGGACACGATTTCCGCGTTCTCGAACACCCGCACCTTGCCGTTCCAGACATTGGTTGCGGCCACGAACACCCGCATGGAATCGCATTCGTGGATGTTGTCGAAATCCACGATTTCCTCCACGAGATCGCGCAGGGGATGGGTCGGAAAGGGATTGTCGTAGGGCGAATACATCGCCTTCAGCCAGTTGTCGTAGAAGACGACAGGAGAACTGCCGACATTCCAGTTGCCGAGCCAGATGTCCAGCGGCGTGCGCATCGGCGGGGCGAAGCGGCCACGCGCGCCCACCGCCTCCCAGAAGCGGCGCAACTTCCCGCGTGCGCCCTGTTTGCCGTCGGCATGCATGCCGTCGGCCAGGCAGACGGCGTTCATCGCCCCCGCGCTGGTTCCCGAAACGCCGGTGAAATGGAAGCGCCCGTCCTCGAGCAGTTTGTCGAGCACGCCCCAGGTGAAGGCGCCGTGCGAGCCGCCCCCCTGAAGCGCGAGATTGAGAGCGACGCTGCCGGTCGCAATGGCGCGCTCAGCCATTATTGGGCCACCCAGCCGCCATCGATCTGCTGCATCGAGCCATTGATGTTCTCGGCGGCGTCGGAGCACAGATAAACCGCCAGTGCGGCAACCTGCTCGACCGTGACGAATTTCTTGGTCGGCTGCGCTTCGAGGATGACCTCCTCGATGACCTCGTCCTTGGTCATGTGGCGCGCCTTCATCGTGTCGGGAATCTGCTTTTCGACCAGCGGGGTCCACACATAGCCGGGGCAGATCGCATTGGCGGTGACGCCGTGCTCGGCCCCTTCCAACGCCAGGACCTTGGTCAGCCCGGCAATGCCGTGCTTCGCCGCGACATAGGCCGCCTTGTAGGGCGAGGCGACCAGCGCATGCGCCGAGGCGGTGAAGATCAGCCGTCCCCATCCCGCTTCCTTCATCTGCTTCATCACCAACCGCGTGGTGTGGAAGGAAGACGTCAGATTGAGCGCGATGATCAGGTCCCACTTGTCGATCGGGAAATCCTCGATCGGGTCGACATGCTGGACGCCCGCATTGTTGTGCAGGACGTCGATCTTGCCGAACGCCTTTCGGGCCTGCTCGATCATGTCCGCGATCTGGTCCGGCTTGGTCATGTCGGCGCCGGAATAGATCGCCTTGACGCCGAACTCCTTTTCAATTCCGGCCCGCTCGGCTTCGATCGCGTCCTTGTCGCCAAAGCCGTTGATGACAATGTTCGCGCCCTCTTTTGCATAGGCGCGGGCGCAGGCAAGTCCGATGCCGGAGGTCGATCCGGTTACCAAAGCGGTTTTGCCGTCAAGAATGCCCATGACCTCGTTCCTTTCGTCCGATTTTTTCAAATGGCCCGGAGAAGGCAGGCAAGTGGGAGGATGTCGTCTCGCATCCGGGCGTGCACCGCAGCAAATATTGCCGCAGCGCAAAATGTCAAATTACATGTCGGACAAATGCCCGCAAACGAAACGGGGGGACCTGCAGACAGTAGGAGAAAGGCGGTCGAGATTCTGCCGGGAACGGCCTATCGGCAGGAATTTTCATGGTCGTTGCGCATGCCGCACAGGATCGCATTGCCCTGCACTGGGCCGTAGCGTCTGAGCACGGACGCCTCGAACCACGCCCATTTGTTGCGGGTGTCGGCGATCGCCGCGCTCACCGCCCGGCGAAAATTGTCGTTGATCGCCCCGCGCGGCGTGGTGCCGCGGCCCACCGCCCCGCTTCTCGCATTGATCGGTCCATTGTCCTTGTTAAGGAATTTGTGCTTGAGGCGCGACCTGCCGCCGTCATAGGTGCACAGCACCCGTTCCGGCTTGCCTTCGAAACAGCCGGTGACAAGCCCGGCGGGAAACGCGCCGCGCTGGGCGGGATCCATGAACGGGGCCGGCCCGGAATTGCCGAGTCCGGGTGGGTTCTCCGTGGTGATCAATCCGGGAGCCGGCAAGTCCACCCAATTGGAATGCGCGTAAAAATCCTGCGCGGTGTGCAGCGCCAGGCCCAGTTCTTCCAGGACATTGCATTTGGCGCGGCCGGAACGGCCCGAAAAGGTGCAGGGAATGGTGGAGGGGATTTCGCTCGAATGCACCCGCCCATCCGCGGTGGCGATCTTGCCGGCTTCCCTGACCGCGGTCTCGAGATGACGAAACACGAAGGCCCGGCATGCCATGATCGCCTTTTGCGCCTTCGCCGCGCTCTGGGGATAGCCCGGAATATCCATCGTGTCGCCGCTGTCGCAATGGGCTCTCTCCTCGCCCATCAGTCCCCGATCGGGTCGGTCCGGCGCGCCGACGGCGCCGAACTCGCCCTTGGTGCCGGCGATCTCGTCCATCGTGTCCGGGCCAAGGCCGAAGCTGGCGAGGCCAAGGCGGGTTATCTTTTCGTGTTCCAGATCCTGGTCGAGCCCGCCAATGGAGCCGAAGGCATGCGCCGTCGGCGCTCCGCCGGCCGAAATCGCCAGGATGAAACAAGCCGCAAGCAATGCGGGTGCTCGCAATGAGTTGCTGATCCTCATGCCGATCTCCCCTCCGCGCGGGTCCATGCCCTATGGAAAGGTAAGCCAGAGCGGCCGCGAGCGAAACCCCCGGTTGCGCGCAATCGACACACCGCGAAGGGGGCAGCGGGATCGCCGTCAGTTCTGTTCGGCGTAGCGCGCCAGACCCGACAACGCCACAACCGCCAGCAGCAGGAGGGGCAAGGCCAGGAAGATCGCGGCGAAACCGGTATGGCTTGCAACGAAGCCGATCGCCGACGGCGCGACCAGAATGCCGGAATAGCCCATTGACGTGGCGACCGAGAGCGCGATGCCGGGCGCAAGACCCGGCAGATTGCCGGCGGCGGAAAAGACGATGGGCACCATGTTCGACAATCCCAACCCGGCGATCGCGAATCCGGCGATTGCAACGAATTCATTCGGCGCGAGACCGGCCAGCGCCAAGCCGGCAAGGGCAAAGCCGCCGCACAGCCGCAACGTCGCCACCGCGCCAAGCCGGTTGCGCAGCGCGTCGCCGGCAAACCGCATTACCGCCATCGCCGCCGACAGCGCGCCGAAAGCCAGACCCGAGACCGCGACACCCGCGCCCAGTTCGCTGCGCAGGTAAAGCGCTCCCCAATCGAGCACCGCACCCTCCGGAATCATGGAGAACAGCGCCATCGCGCCGACAAGATAGGGAAGCGCGGATCGCGGAAAGCGGATCGGATGGCGCTCTTCGGGCGCATGCGACTGGCGGTCATCGAGAACCAGGGTCCATGCGGCGGCGAGAAGCGCCAGGGCCAGCGCGCTCACCAGCCAGGCGTGGCCGGCAATCCCGACGAGCGAGATCGCATAGCCTCCGCTCGCCGCGCCGATCAAGCCGCCAAGGCTCCAGAAGCCGTGGCAGGACGACATGATCGCCTTGCCCATGCGCCTTTCAACCTCGACCGCGTTGGCGTTCATCGCCACGTCCATGCCGCCGATGGCGCCGCCGAAG
>JAUIBM010000053.1 GCA_030428345.1 Alphaproteobacteria bacterium
GAGGACGCCCAAGACGATGGCTGCGATCAGAACGAGCTTGACGATGAGGCCGTAGAGAAGCCATTTCGGCATTCCGGCTTGCGGGGCGCGTTCAGTCATCGCGATGCTCGGGGCGATGTTCCGGCCAGATTTCGGTATCCCTGTCAGGATGCTGATGGCTCTCGACAGAGGCCATGAATTCGCTCACCGCCGGCGGATCGTCGCGCCAGGGGAGAGACGCCAGACCATCGACGAAGGCGAGCCTGTCCGCCGGGTTGACCTGGATCGAGGGAGCGGCGGCGCCTGGGTCGTCCAGCGACCCGATGGAGATTTCAGGCTCGCCGCCCCAATCATAGGTCAAGGGCGTGCCGCACTCGCCGCAAAAGCCGCGTTGCACGCGATTGGAACTGGCGAAATGCTTCGGGGCGCCACGCGTCCAGACCAGCGCATGGGCCGTGACCAGCGGACCGAAGAAGCCGCCAAACGCCTTCTGGCACATGCGACAATGGCAGATCGAGGCGCGGCCCAGGCTCTCGGCGCGGTAGCGAACCGCGCCGCACTGGCATCCCCCGGTTATCGGGGCTTGGTCCTCTCTCCCCCCTTGCGGGGGAGATGTCACCGCAGGTGACAGAGGGGGGTGATCATTCCTGAAAGGCATGCGGCGAAACCTCCCGAACCAGGCCGACAATGTGCTCGCACACATCGTTGAGTTCCTTCATGACTTCGTGATTCCAGAACCGCACGACCGTCCAACCCGTCTCGCCCAGTTTCGACGTTCTCTGACGATCGTGAAATGCCGCGCCGGGATGTGCGTGCTGGGTTCCGTCGACCTCAATGATCAGCTTGTGCTGCGGACAGGCAAAGTCGGCGATGTATCCGCCAATCGGCACCTGGCGGCGAAAGCCCAACCCCATCAGCCGGTGAGCGCGAATCTGGTTCCACAGCCTGCGCTCGGCCTCCGTCATTTCCTTTCGCATCCGCTTCGCATTCGACCGCAGGCGCTGCGGCACCCGGTCATGCGGCATGACACCCCCCTCTGTCTGCTGCGCAGACATCTCCCCCGCAAGGGGGGAGAGTGGAAACCGCTGAACCGCCGATCTCAACCGCGCGAGTCACGGCGTTTCCTCCGGCGGCCAGTTTTGCGTCTCATGGTCCGGATGCTGGCGGCTGACGAGATCGGCAAGGAAGGGCGCGGCGGGGATGTCGTCCATCGTCTCGACCCCGGGCAGCGCGGGAATGGCGTCGCACCAGGGCAGCTTGCCCTCGAGGCCGAAGGCGACGGAGGGCGGAAAGGCCGCCGGATCGTCGAAGGCCAGAACTGCAAGCGCAAGTCCGTCCGGCGCGTCATAGGCGAGCGGCGTGCCGCAAGCATTGCAGAAGCCGCGGCGCACCAGGTTCGAGCTCTGGAACCAGGAAGGTTCGCCGCGCGTCCATTCCACCCGGCAGCCGCGCGTGTCGAGGAGCGGAAAGGCGTGCGACGAGGACGCCTTCTGGCACATTCGGCAATAGCAGACAGAGGCCTTGGGCGGGTTGCCATGTACGCGGAACCGCACCGCCCCGCACTGACAACCGCCGGCGTGGAAGGGCGCGCCGGTCATGCGACCGCCTTGTGGCACACGGCCTCGATGTTGTGGCCTTCGGGATCGATGACGAACGCCCCGTAGTAATCGGGATGGTACATGGGGCGCAGGCCCGGCGGGCCATTGTCCCTGCCGCCGGCAGCGATGGCGGCTTCGTAGAAGGCGTCGACCTCCTCGCGGCTCTCCGCCCGGAACGCGATGTGCTGGATCGGCCGGGTCCGCTCGGTGCCGGCGAGCCAGAAGAACGGCTTGGTCTCGCCGAAGCCGGCCACTTCGGCGTGGCCGGTCACTTCCTTGCCCAGACGCATCATCACCTTGCAGCCGAGCGGGGCGAGCGCCCTTTCGTAGAAGGCGAGCATGCTGGCGAAGTCCGCGACATTGAGGCTCATGTGATCGATCATGCGTTCGCTCATGGCGATATCTCCTTTGACGGGTCGAACGCCCGAATTCTCGCATCTGCCTGCTGACAGCGATCTGTCAGGAGAGACGCCGAGGCGGCCATTCTTCCACCAGGCCGGATGCGGGAGGCAATCGCCGCCATGCTCACCGCTTCACTTCCCATCGGGTCCGGCGTTCGCCGGTCTCCGGGTCCTTGTAATCCATCAGCTGGATGCCCTTGGCGGCCAGCTCGTCGCGGATCTTGTCCGCTTCGGCGAAGTTCTTCTCGGCGATGAGGGCGAGGCGGCGGGTGATGTCGTCCTCAATAGAAAATGCATGCGCGACCGCCTCAATCGGCGTGAAATCAATTCCAAGCAGTCTGCGGGCCAAGGTCCAGGCGACACGATCTTCGTGATTTTCAAGCGTTCCGACATTCTGACTTAACCAACTGACAAGTTTTGGCGAGTTGAGATCGTCAGTAATTATTTCATACAGTTGACCCAGCATCTCTCTATTGGTGTCGATCCCTTCGATTGGATTTGGCAAATTGCGTCGCCATTTAGTCAGAATAGCTTCCGCCTCCTCCAGCCTCCTAACGCTGAAATCAATCGGCTCGCGATAATGCGTCATCAGCATGGCGAGGCGCAGGACCTCGCCCGGCCATCTGCGGCCACCGAACTTGTCGGTGTGCAGCAGATCGTGAATGGTGACGAAATTGCCTTCCGACTTCGACATCTTGCGGCCCTCGACCTGCACGAAGCCGTTGTGCATCCAGTATTTCGCCATGACGTCGTTGCCATGGGCGCAGCGCGACTGGGCGATCTCGTTTTCATGATGCGGGAAGATCAGGTCGAGCCCGCCGCCATGGATGTCGAATACATCGCCCAGATGGGCGGCGCTCATGACCGAGCATTCGATGTGCCAGCCGGGCCGGCCGTGGATCGCCAGGGCTTCGCCCTTGAAGGTGAAACGACCTTCCCAGCCCGGCTCGTCGGCCGAGGATTCCTTCCATAGCACGAAATCGGCGGGGTTCTTCTTGTGCGCCTCGACCGCGACGCGGGCGCTGGCCTGCTGTTCGTCCAGCCTGCGGCGAGAGAGCTTGCCGTAATCGGGCATCGCCACCACGTCGAACAGCACTTCCCTGCCCTCGCCCCCGGTCGCGACATAGGCGTGGCCCCTGTCCAGCAATTGCTGGATCATCGCCACCATGCCGGGGATGTGGTCGGTGGCGCGCGGCTCCACGGTCGGCGGCAGGCAGCCAAGCGCGGCGACATCCTTGTGGTATTGTTCGGCGGTCTTGCTGGTAACCCTTGCAATGGCCTCGTTCAGGGGCAGGTCGGGGAAATCGCGCCGGGCGCGCGCGTTTATCTTGTCGTCCACATCGGTGATGTTGCGGACATAGGTCACATGCTCCGGCCCATAGAGGTGGCGGAGCAGGCGGAACAGCACGTCGAAGACGATTGCAGGCCGCGCATTGCCGATATGGGCGTAGTCATAGACCGTCGGTCCGCACACATACATGCGCACATTTGCCGGGTCGATCGGTACAAATGCTTCCTTGGTGCGCGTCAGCGTGTTGTAGAGGTGCAGTTCGCCCATGGCCTGTCCTGTCGCTCAATTGCAGGCAGTTTCAATCTGCCGGCCAACCCCTGCAGGTCCGGGCGTTCTAACTCAAATCGGTAAAGAGACAGGAACGAGCGGACCAGCGATTGCTAGTCGATAATCTTGCAGAAAATGCAAATGCCGCAGCAGGCGGCGCTCAGCGTCGTTTCCATGGCCGGCATATTGCTGCAATCGAGCCTTGCGTCAAGCTCCCCGGGACGGTCGCGCTATGCGCCGCCGACGCCCTCCAGGCTCCCGGAGCGTTGCAATTCAGCCACGCCGCAACGCAATAACGCCGAATTTCCTGAATTCGTCGTTGGAACGATATGGGATGCCGCAGCGTTAGCACTCCAGAGAGGGTTTTTGCCCAACAATTGCCTTGTTGTGACGCTCTTGAGCGCGCCGTCACGGGGACGAAGATCCTCACCGACGGGAAAACAGGAAACGAACAAGTGACCCAGAAAGACATCATCGCCACCCTGCAGGCAACAGCGCAACGCGATACGCTGGCCGATCGCTATCGCGGAATCGGCATTCCCGCCGTTGCCGCCGCCAAGAGCGTCAAGTGCGACGCCAAGCGGGAAACCAAGCTTCGCGACGGAACAGCGCTAAGACTGGTGGACAGCGCTACCGATTAAGCTGGCCCCGAGGGCGAACATGATGACGGCGATGCCGCCATCCAGAACTCTCCAGGCAAGTCGTCGGGCGAACAGCGGCGCGAGCAATCGCGCGCCATAGCCCAGCGCAAAGAACCAGGCGAACGAAGCCGCCGAGGCGCCAATGCCGAAGGCGATCTTCGCAGCCTGGTCTGTCTGGACCGTAGAATAGGCGCCCATCAGCACCACCGTGTCGAGATAGACATGCGGGTTGAGGAAGGTGAACGCCAGGCACTGTGCTAGGGCCGCAGCCAAAGCGGGCCGAGGACCGCCGGCGGCGGCCAGCGTCTTGGGATAGATCGCGCTGCGCGCCGAGAGCGCCGCATAGGCGAACAGGAACGCTGCACCGCCGAAGGCGATGGCCTGCAGCAGGCCGGGGCGACTCGCCACCGCAGCACCCATGCCGGCGATGCCGGCAATGATCAGCACCGTATCGGCAAGCGCGCAGACCAGGCACAGGACGAAGATGTGCGAGCGCTCTATTCCCATTCTCAGGATAAAGCCATTCTGTGAGCCGATGGCGACGATCAGGCTCGCGCCAAGCAGGAAGCCGCTCACGGCGGCGGCCGACAGGATTTCAAGAGAAACGGGCATGATCATCAGAAGAGGTCGGGCTGCGCCTTGGCCCCGTCGTCCGGCGCAGGCTTGGCGCCTTCTTTCGCTGCGGGCGCGGCATGCCCGTCTACCTGCTCCGCTACAGGCTCCTGGATGTCCGGGCCGCCATTGGCGACCTTGTTGACCTTGTCTCCGACCGGGATTGCCTCGAAAAACCCGTCCTCCACCGGAGCCAGCAGATCGGCGACGTGGCGGGGCTCGCTGTTCATGCAATCCAGCCAGCGCATGTGATCCTGCGGGCGAATGACCACCGGCATGCGATCGTGGATCGCGCCAATGGCCGCATTGGCGCGGGTCGTCATGACCAGTCCGGTATCGATCTCGCCGCCATCGGCAGAGTGCCAGGTTTCCATCAGACCGCCAAAGGTGATGACGCCGCCGCCGCTCGGTCTTATCCAGTAGGCCTGTTTGGGCCCCTTGCCGCCGGGCGGGCGTTTCCATTCGTAAAACCCGGTCGCCGGGACCAGCACCCTTCTGTGGCGCATGGCGTTGCGAAAGGCGGGCTTTTCGGCCGCCGTCTCGGCGCGGGCATTCAGCAGCAGCGGAAAATCGCGCGGATCCTTGACCCAGGCGGGCATCAGCCCCCAGCGAACCAGCACGCCGATCCTTTCGCCGGCCGGACCGTTGACCGCAACCAGGATCGGCTGCGTGGGCGCGATGTTGTAGCGCGGCGGGAAATCCTCGAGTTCATCGAGGCCGAGCACCGCCGCCACTTCATGCACGCTTGCCGTGAGCGCGAACCTGCCGCACATTCCATTCGCTCCTGTCTTTTGGAGAAACTAGTTCGCGAGCACCCGGGCGTCCATGCCAAACCAGACCCTGCAACGCCCAGTGACCGGAGCCTCCGTCGCCGTCTTCAGGGATGATTCGGTGTTGCTGATCCAGCGCGGCCGCGAACCCTATCTGGGCTACTGGACGCTGCCGGGCGGCACGCAAGAGCTGGGTGAGACGCTGGGGCAGGCGGCGCGGCGCGAATTGCTGGAAGAGACCGGACTTCGGGCCGCAAGACTGGAATTGGCCGAGATATTCGAGCCGATCCTGCGCGACGCCGATGGTGGGGTTCAGCGGCATTTCGTGCTCGCCGTGCATGTCTGCCGCGAGTTCGAGGGCGAGGCGGCGGCCGGGGACGACGCCGCCGCCCTGCGATGGTGCGGCCTCGACCGTCTGGCGGGCCAACGCATGACGCCCGGCACCGCCGAAATCATTCTGCGCATATCCGCGCGGCAATAACTCTCTCCGACCAACCTTGCCGTAGGCGGGCGCACCCCAATATAAGGGCGAAGAAGCGCATGGGACGAACCGCATGTCGAAAACCAACCGATTCCCTGCCATTCTCCGGGGACTTGCAGCCGGCATTCTGACGGCGGGATTGGTGTATTCGCCCGCGCTCGGGCAAACCAAGGCCACGGGAGAAGAGGCGCCGCAATCCGCGCCGAGCGAGCAGGCGACCCTGCCGCCGGCCTATGAGGAGCAGATGCTGCGCCTGTCGGAAATTCTGGGCTCGCTGCATTATCTGCGCGAATTGTGCAACGCCAAGGAGGGACAGGTCTGGCGCGAGCAAATGGAATCGCTGCTGGAGAAGGAAGAGCCGACCCAGGCGCGGCGCGAGCATCTGATTTCCCGCTTCAACCACGGTTTTCGCGGGTTCCAGGAAATCTATCGCGAATGCACGCCGGCTGCGGCAGAGGCCGCCAACCGCTATTTGCGGCAAGGCGCGAGACTGGCGGCGGAAATTCCCAATCGCTATGGGAACTGACCGCTTCGAGCGCGCGTTTGCAGCCGGGGCCGCGTCTTTGCAGGCGGGACGCCCTTTCGCCGGGAAGCGCACAGGCCTAGGGTTGCACGCATGATAAACACATTCGAATCCGGCATGCGCCTTTTCCCGCTCTCGACGTTCGCCTTGTCCTTCTGGGCGGCCCTGACGCTGGCGAGCCCTTCAGCACATGCGGGCGAATCCCGCATCCCGCACGCCACCGGCGACCGCTGGCAAATGGCGCAGGGCGAGATCGCGCCCGATCCGGCCAAGCCGGACGCCGCAGACGCGCCCGAAGACGCTCAGCCAGAAGACACGAAGCCGGATGAAGCGCAACCCGACGAGGCGCAACCTGACGCGGATGCTCCGGATGAGGCCGTTCCGGACGAAGCCGCACCCGCGGATAGCTCAGGCGAAGAAGAAGACGGAGACGGAGACGACCATGGCGGGGGCGTGGAGCTTCCGCGCGACGCGGACGGGCATGTGAGCATTCCCGGGGTTCCAGAGTACAAGGCTCCCGAGGTCTTGCACGATCTTTCGCTGCTGCCGTTTCCGGCGCGGCGCATGCGCGAATTGCTGATCGAGGCCGCCAAGAGCGGCGATATCGAGAAATTGCGGCCCCTGATCGGAACCGGAGACAGCGCCACGCAATTGGCGCTCGGCGGCATTGACGGGGACCCGATCGAATATCTCAAGAGCCTCTCGGGCGACCAGCAGGGCTATGAAATCCTGGCGATGCTGGAGGAAGTGCTGGAAGCCGGTTTCGTGCGGATCGACGCGGGCTCGGAGGCTGAGCTCTATGTCTGGCCCTATTTCTTCACGACCCCGCTCGCCAAGCTCACCCCGGCGCAACGCGTCGAGCTCTACAGGCTCGTCACCCATGGCGACTATGAGGACATGAAGGCCTTCGGCGCCTATAACTTCTACCGCACGGCGATTACCCCGCAAGGCAAGTGGCAGTTCTTCGTGGCGGGCGACTGACGGGCTGGACCAGGCATGAGCGCACGCATCGCATCGCTGACCGATCGCCGGCTGCTTGTCGTTTCCGGCCCGGACGCGGCGCATTTCCTGCACAATATCGTCACCTGCGAAATCGAGGCGTTGCAGCCCGGCAAGGCGTCCTTCGGAGCGCTTCTCACGCCGCAGGGCAAGATCCTTTTCGATTTCTTCGTGATCCGCCGCGATGACCGCTTTCTGCTCGATGTCGCCGCCGACAAGGCGGAGGAACTGGCGAAGCGCCTCGCCTTCTATCGCTTGCGCGCCAGGGTGACGGTCGAGCCCGCCGATCCGCAATGGCGAATATTCGCGGCCTGGGGGGGCGACCAGCCAGGCGGCGGCGAGACGATCGCCATTGCCGATCCGCGTCTGGCGCAGATGGGATATCGGCTCTATGGCCCGGCTGCTCCCGAGGGCGAAGCGGGCGACTACGACGCCCATCGCATCGCCCTCGGCATGCCGCAGGGCGGGCTGGACTACCCCTTTGCGGACACTTTCCCGCACGAGGCGCTGATGGACCAATTCGGCGGCGTCGACTTCGCCAAAGGCTGCTATGTCGGCCAGGAAGTCGTCTCGCGGATGCAGCACCGCGGCACCGCGCGCAGCAGGGTCGTGATGGTGGAGGGCGACGGCGCGCTGCCCGCCATCGGAACCGCCATTACCGCCGGCGGCAAGACGGCCGGGACGATGGGCAGTTCGTCCGGTTCGCAGGGTCTGGCGCTGTTGCGGCTCGACCGGGTGCGGGACGCAACCGAGGCCGGCGGGGCCGTGAAGGCCGGCGATACTTCCGTAGCGGTGAATATCCAGCCCTGGACCGGGTTCGACTGGCCTCAGGATTTAAGGCTCGCGGCCGCCGGCGAGGCCCCTTCCCTGCTATGAGCGCTGCTTGCCGCGCGGCACGCGGATCCGGCGCACGAGCCGGGCCATTTCCGACCGCGAGCATGCAACCGCGCCAAGCCTGATCGCCCGGTCGCGCTCGAAGCCGGTCAGATCGTAGTGTGGCGTCGAAGTTTTCGGCGGTCCCTGGTACGAAAGGATGTGCAGGCCGAGACGGGCGGCGAAGCGATGCAGTTCATCGATGTCCTCCGACACCAGATGGCACCATTTGCGCCCCTTCCAATGCCAGATCGCTGCGTCGACATAAACCGTCATGCTGCTTTCGATTGCCGCTTCCCCACGCCTGGGGCAAATGGGCCGCACGGTGTGCGGACGAGGATCGTTTCAATGTCGATGCGCGGTCGACATCTGGGCGAAGCGGACTTCCTTCGCTTGCCGCCGCGCAGTCTTCGCGCCAAAAAGGCGGGGAAACAAGACTTCGGAGAATCATGGCCCCCGCCCCGTCCTGATCGACCCCTCGCCGCTTGATGTCGAGATCGAGGACATCGCCCATGGCCTGGCCCGGGTGGCGCGCTGGAACGGCCAGACGCGCGGCGAGCACGCTTTTTCCGTGGCCCAGCATTCGCTTCTGGTGCTGCATGTCACCAGATTGCTGGCGCCTGCGGCCCCGCCGGACAAATTGCTGATTGCGCTTCTGCATGACGCCCCGGAATATGTGGTGGGCGACATGATATCGCCGTTCAAGGCGGTGATCGGCGGCGACTACAAGAGCGTCGAGGAGCGCCTGCTGGCGGCGATCCACCTGCGCTTTGCCCTGCCGGCGCGCGCACCGGCCGACTGGAAGAGAACCGTGAAGCGAGCCGACGCCATTTCCGCCTATTTCGAAGCGACGCGCCTTGCCGGGTTCGAGGAAGGCGAGGCCGTGAAGTTTTTCGGCCGGCCTGCCGGCGTCCTCCCCCCCGCCAGCCTGCTCGAACCCCTGCCGCCGCGCGAGGCGCAATTGCGCTTCCTCCAGGGCTTCCGCCATCTGGAGCGCGAACGCCAGGCCCGGACCGCGTCCGCTTCCGACAAGGGCGGGTGACAAGGGATGACCCAAGGCCCGCAAAAGCTCGGCATCGTCCTCAACGCCGCGATCGTGGCGGTCATCGACGCCAGCCCCTGCATCCTGCGGGTTCCGGGCAGCGACCGGGAAATCGCCGACGCACTGCCTTGGGGGCCCTTCGACCCCCGCATTCACCGGACCATGGACATTGGCCTGCGGGGCTGGGTGGAGGAGCAGACCGGCCTCACGCTGGGCTATGTCGAGCAGCTCTATACCTTCGGCGATCGCGGCAGGCACCGCTCTGCCGAGGACGAGGCGCCGGACGTGGTCTCGGTCGGCTATCTGGCGCTCACCAGGGCGCAGGCCGAGCAGGTTTCGGCCATACGCCTGGCGGGCGCCAGCTTTCGCAACTGGTACGCCTTCCTGCCATGGGAGGATTGGCGCGACGGCAGGCCGCCCATGCTGGACGAGACGATCATTCCCGCATTGCGCGACTGGGCGCAGGAAGCCGAGCGGCATGCGGGAGAAAGCCGCGGCATGCGGCCTTCGGTGCGCGTGCGCATCGCATTCGGCCTCGAGGAGACGCATTGGGACGAGGAGCGCGTGCTTGACCGCTACGAACTGATGTATTCGGCGGGGCTGGTGCGCGAAAGCGTGCGCGACGGCCGCTACAGCAAGCAGAGCGTCGCCGCCCACACCGGCGCGCCGATGGAGCACGATCATCGCCGTATCCTGGCGACCGCGATTTCCCGTTTGCGCGCCAAGCTGAAATACCGGCCGGTGGTCTTCGAACTCACACCGGAACGCTTCACGCTGTTTCAGCTTCAGCAGATAATCGAATCCATTGTCGGCGCGCTGCTGCACAAGCAGAATTTCCGGCGCGCGCTGGACAGGTCCGGTCTGATCGAAGGTACGGG
>JAUIBM010000630.1 GCA_030428345.1 Alphaproteobacteria bacterium
GTGAGGACATCGAGTCGGTCGTCTGGGAATCGTCGGCGGAAATTGAGAAAGTTCCACTTCGTTCCGGCCGCCTCCAGGACGGCCCCGGTGTCGATGCCCATACGGTTGAAAATGATCGCCAATTCGTTCACCAGCGCGATGTTCAGGTCGCGCTGGGTGTTTTCGATTACCTTGGCCGCTTCCGCGATGCGGATCGACTCCGCCTTGTAGGTGCCGGCTGTCACGATGCTGGCGTAAAGCGCGTCGATCTTGTCGGCGACTTGCGGGGTGGAGCCGGAAGTCACCTTGCGGATTGTGGTCAGCTTGTGCGCCTTGTCGCCGGGGTTGATCCGCTCGGGACTGTAGCCACAGTAGAAATCGGCGTTGAACTGCAGCCCGGAGACGCGCTCCAGCACTGGCACGCAATCCTCCTCCGTAGCACCGGGATAGACGGTCGACTCATAAATCACGATGTCGCCGGGCTTGAGCGCTGCGCCGACGGTTTCCGATGCCTTCAGCAGCAAGGTGAGGTCCGGGCGTTTGTGCACGTCGATCGGCGTTGGAACGGTGACGATGAAGATTGTCGCCGCCCGGATGTCCGCCGGCTCGTGCGTCAGCAGCAGGTGAGGAGCGGCCGCCAGTTCCTGGGAAGAGACCTCGAGCGTGCGATCCTTGCCGGCTCTCAGTTCGCGAACCCGTTCCTCGTTGACATCCAGCCCGATCACCGGCCGATGCTTGCCGAATTCGACAGCGAGCGACAATCCGACATAACCAAGGCCGACAACGGCAAGCGTTCCTTCAGGAGCGCGCATTATTTTCACTTTTCATAGTAGTCTCTGAACCATTCGATGAATTGCGCGACGCCATCGCGAAAATCGGTTTGCGGGCGATAGCCGGTGAGCCGCTGCAGCAGGGATGCATCCGCCCAGGTCGCCGGAACATCGCCCATCTGCATCGGCATGTAGTTGCGGATCGCCTTCTTACCCAGACAGCCCTCAATCGCCTCGATGAAATCCAGCAGGCGCACCTTGTCCGAATTGCCGATATTGACGATTCGGAAAGGCGCGACGGGAGAAAGGCTGTCGCCTTCGGGAACGACGCCGTCGGCGGGCCGCTCGGGCGGCGTGTCCATCAGCAGCCGAATGGCGCGTACGAGATCCTCGACATGAGTGAAGTCGCGATACATCTCGCCGTGATTGTAGATGTCGATGGGCCGCTCATCCAGGATCGCATCGACGAACTTGAACAGCGCCAGATCCGGACGCCCCCAGGGACCATAGACGGTAAAGAACCGGAACATGGTGGTGGGCAGGTTCCACAAATGGGCATGGGCATGCGCCATGCTCTCGTTTGCCTTCTTTGTGGCGGCATAGATGGTCAGCTGGGTGTCGGCCTTGTCGGTCTCGGCGAAGGGCATGTCCTCGTTTGCGCCATAGACCGAGGAGGTGGAGGCCATCAGCAAGTGCCGCACTTCCAGCCGCCGCGCCGCCTCCATCACGTTGAAGGCGCCGATCACGTTGGAGTCCAGATAGGCGCGCGGGTTCTCGAGGCTGTAGCGTACGCCCGCCTGTGCGGCCAGATGCACGATGATGTCGGGCTGGAATTCGTCGGCAATGCCGTCGAAACGCGCCTGGTCCTCAAGCATTCCCTCCGTCGTCGTGAAGTTCGGGGTCTGCAGCAACATGGCGTGACGGCGCTGCTTGAGCCTGACGGCGTAGTAATCCGTCATGCCGTCATAGCCCTGGATCCGGAAGCCCTCGCTGAGCAGGAGCCTGGCCAGGTGAAAGCCGATGAAACCGGCGGTGCCGGTGATCAGTACGCGGGGGAGAGGCGTGCTCATGCGGCCGGCTTCCTTCGGCGAATAAGTTGTACCTCGGGAAAGGGACCCGATTCATCATCCGATGTCGAGCGAGACGGCGATACGATCGCTGTGCGCGAGCCAGTTCGACTAGGAATTACGGAGTTGTTCGCCGAACCGGATCGCCAGTTCAAGCAGTTTGTTCGGACCCTTGGCCTGCAGCTTTTCCGCCAGATTGTGCCGGTGGGTTTCCACGGTTCGCGGACTTATGTTGAGCTGCGAG